>JAGHVA010000235.1 GCA_018064565.1 Candidatus Colimorpha onthohippi | reverse complement strand
ACTTGAAAGGGTGGCATTGGTGGCGTGAATATCAGTAGCGTATGCCACGGCATCCACCGCCTCGACAGCCGCCAACGAATTGATACCCGACAGTTCAACGTCGCTCAAAACTCCCTGTTCGGCACTGCGAAGGATATAGGCGTAGTTGCTGTCCCGCTCCGCCTCGTCGAGGGTGGTGGTGGCTACCCAGTCGATGACCGTAGTGGTGCGGCTGGAGGGGGCACTCGTCAGCTGCTCGGGCGCACGGCAGGCGCTATAGGTATGGAACGTACCCTCCGACCAATGGGCGCTGAACGAGGTGCTGGTGATGACATCTATGTTGTTCAAGCAGCGGGCGCGACCGTAGATATAGTAGTCGGTGCCGCTGGCAAGGCTGTTGAAGTCGATGCTGTTGCCGCTGATGGCATCGCCCGTGTAGTTGCCAATCCAACTTTCGAAATCAGACACCTCGGTGTCGCTGATGATGATGTCGTAGCCGCTGATGTTGTCGTGCTGCACGCGGTTCCACATAGCGGCACCCGTATGCTGGCCGTCGCCCGTAAGCTGCACGCTGAAATTCTCAAGGTCGGGACATGGCGGCACCGTCTGCTGGGTGGTGATGCTGTTCTCGGTCCATCCGCTGTAGTTGTCGCAGGTCTGCAACGGCTCGCAATCCACACAATGCTGACGCACATACACCCAATAGGTGGTGTTGCGGTTCAAGCCGGTAACCGTATAGTCCAAATAAGTGGTGGTACCCTCGCGACGGGTGTTGATGCCAGTGGCGGTAGTGGCATGGATAATATTATTGTAATTCTCACGGTCGTAGTCGGTAGTGAGACGCGTTGGGGTAACGATAATGTCGTAGCGAGCGGGCGAGGTGCTGTCCGCCTGCCACTCACGATAGACGCGCTGCCAATCGATCTTGACCGAACTGCCCGAAGGCGAGGAGACACTGACGCTGACCGGCTCGTCGCAATAGGCGTTGAAATAGACCGTCCAGTCGCGCATGATGTTCTTGTCCTCGGCAAAGACGTGATAGACAACCTTGTAGCCCATATCCTTGACCGCTATGGCGGTGCTGCTGCTCACCTGCTGCACGCTTCCCACCTTGCAGGTGGTACCGGTATGGGCAAACGAGAACCTCGGAGCAATCGAGGCTATGTTGTAATCCGTCCAGAAACCGTTGACACCGTCGTAACTATTGTAACCCATGTTGATGACACGGTTCACGGGGTCGATGGCACCCGGGTAGGTGTCGTGCCAATTTCGCTCCCAATAGTAGTCGGTAAAGCGGGTGGTGGTGTCGAGCGTGCGTGCCGTAACCATAGGCGCATAGTTGCTATACAGGCCGTCGCCACACACCGACCGCAGATAGATGCGGTAGGTGGTGTTGGGCAAGAGGTCGGTAAGGGTGTAGTCGCGCTGACCCACCACCACACGGCGCACTATGTCCGCCGAGTCAATCTCGGGACCATACAGGTAGGTAATCTCCCACTGGGTCTCGCCGCCATAACGGCCGCTCTGCCACTGCAACGAGAGGCTACTGCTGGTGGGATTGGAGACCGAAAGACCTACGGGGTCGATACAGCATATCGGCATGGTGAACAAGCCCTTGTTAGCATCGTTGCCGTTGACGCGCATCCACGAGGAGTTGTTGTCGTCGCCACACTTGGCAGCCACATAGAGGTAATAACTCTTCTCGCACTGCAAGCCACTGACGATAAAGTCGTTGCTTGCCGAATAGTTGGCACTGGCTACCGACAGGGTGTCGGCAATGGCTTCGAGGTCACCGTTGACCGTCGAGGCATCTATGACCTTGTAGTAGTAACCCACGGGCTCGGTGCCGTCGGCAGGCAGCACCTCGGCATAAACCGTCGATTGGCTGGTAAAGGTGATGGTTCCCGAAGCGGGAGCCTTGCACGACGAGGCGGTGCTCACCACAGTGTCGCGCCAGGCGGAGTGCTGCACGTCGGGGTCGGAGGCGCAGTTGGTACCCACATATATATAA
>JAGHVA010000068.1 GCA_018064565.1 Candidatus Colimorpha onthohippi | reverse complement strand
CATTAGAAACCACTGGTTCCGTCCCTCCTGATTGCGAATTAGAAACCGATCCTTTAGAATCATCTTTTTCACAACCTGAAAGCATACTACTTCCAATAAATACACTCGCCACAACAACGAGCGAGAAAAAATGTTTGATTGTCTTCATAGCTATCCTATAATCAATCCGATATTCTTTTTAACTATTACACAATGTCTTATATCTGACATCAAGGCCTGACAATTATTTCAACTATCTATAGTCGCTATTACATATCATGTCATGCGGAGCACGCCTCCTCACCTATGCCGTCTGAATGCACTACATTACATCTCTATCATACGCATTAGGTACTGGCCATACTGATTTTTGAGCATAGGCTGCGCCACCTCGCGCAAGCGGTCGGCGGTTATCCAACCCTGATTGTAGGCTATCGCCTCCAAACAAGCTATCTTCAACCCCTGCCGCTTCTCGATAACATCCACAAAGGTGGAAGCCTCCGAGAGCGAGTCGTGCGTGCCAGTATCTAACCAAGCAAAGCCTCTGCCCAAAAGTTGGACATTCAACTCGCCATCGTTCAGAAAACACTGGTTGACAGCGGTAATCTCTAACTCTCCTCGAGCCGACGGCTTGATGGTTTCGGCTACCTCTACCACCTTGTTGGGATAGAAATATAGGCCAACCACTGCATAATTGCTCTTGGGATTCTTGGGCTTTTCTTCTATCGAAAGGCACCTGCCCTGACTGTCAAACTCCGCCACCCCGTAACGCTCGGGGTCGCTTACCCAATAGCCAAACACCGTAGCCTTGTGCTCTGCCTCTGCCGCCTGGACCGATGCTCGCAACTGCTCCGTAAAACCAGCTCCATAAAAGATATTGTCGCCCAATACCAAACATACGCTGTCGTTGCCGATAAACTGTTTCCCGATAATAAACGCCTGCGCCAACCCATCGGGACTGGGCTGCTCGGCATACTCAAACCGAACCCCATAGTCCGACCCATCGCCAAGCAGACGCTTAAACCCAGGCAGGTCGTAAGGCGTGGAGATAATCAAAATATCACGAATGCCCGCCAACATAAGCACGCTGATGGGATAATAAACCATGGGCTTGTCGTATATTGGCAACAGTTGTTTGCTCACCCCTTTGGTGATAGGATACAATCTGGTGCCACTGCCACCTGCAAGTACAATACCTTTCATCTTGTAAATTCTAATGGATGTTTATAAAAAAAAGAGAGCGGTGGTCAACCAACCCATCTGGATGGCAACCCACCACTCTTTTATTTGTCAAAGGTCAAACAAGATTATAGTTTAGGACCCGCTGCCACCAAAGCCTTGCCAGCCTCGTTGCCAGTAAATTTGGCAAAATTCTTGATAAAGCGGGCAGCCAAATCTTTGGCTTTAGCCTCCCACTCGCAAGCGCAACCGTAGGTGTCGCGAGGATCCAAGATCTTCGAATCTACGCCTGGCAAAGCCGTAGGCACCTCAAAGTCGAAATATGGTATCCGCTTGGTCTCGGCTTTCTCGATCGACCCGTTGAGGATGGCGTCAATGATGCCACGCGTATCTTTGATGCTGATACGCTTGCCCGTGCCGTTCCAGCCCGTGTTGACCAGATAGGCCTTGGCTCCGCTCTTCTCCATGCGCTTCACCAACTCTTCGGCATACTTGGTAGGATGCAACTCCAAGAAAGCCTGACCAAAGCATGCGCTAAAGGTAGGCGTAGGCTCGGTGATGCCACGCTCGGTACCAGCCAACTTGGCGGTAAAGCCGCTGAGGAAGTAATACTTGCACTGCTCGGCAGTAAGGATGCTTACTGGAGGCAACACACCAAAAGCATCGGCACTGAGGAAGATAACGTTCTCGGCTGCTGGTGCAGCACTGATAGGACGCACTATCTTCTCGATATGGTCGATAGGATAACTTACGCGGGTATTCTCGGTAACACTCTTGTCGGCAAAGTCGATCTTGCCGTTTGCATCTACCGTCACGTTCTCCAACAAAGCATTGCGACGGATGGCATTGTAGATGTCTGGCTCGCTCTCTTTGTCGAGGTTGATGACCTTGGCATAGCAACCGCCCTCAAAATTGAACACACCCTCGTCGTCCCAGCCATGCTCGTCGTCGCCGATAAGCAAACGTTTGGGGTCGGTACTCAAAGTGGTCTTGCCTGTACCCGAGAGTCCAAAGAAGATGGCGGTATGTTTGCCTTGCATATCGGTATTGGCGCTGCAGTGCATGGCAGCAATGCCTTGCAAAGGCAGGTAATAGTTCATCATGCTGAACATACCCTTCTTCATCTCGCCACCATACCAAGTATTCAAAATAACCTGCTCACGGCTGGTGATGTTGAACATCACACACGTCTCGCTGTTCAGTCCAAGCTCTTTGTAGTTCTCTACCTTAGCCTTGCTTGCTGTATAAACAGTGAAGTTCGGCTTGAAGGTCTTCAACTCCTCATCAGTAGGCTTGATAAACATATTGCGCACAAAGTGTGCCTGCCATGCCACCTCCATGATGAAACGAACCGACATGCGGGTGTCTTTGTTAGCACCGCAAAAGGCATCAACCACAAAGAGGTCTTTGTTGCAGAGTTCCTGCTTAGCCAGATTCTTGACCACGTTCCATGTAGCCTCCGAAGCAGGATGGTTGTCGTTTTTATACTCATCCGAAGTCCACCACACGGTGTCTTTGGAGTTTTGATCCATCACGATATATTTATCTTTGGGCGAGCGACCCGTATAGATACCAGTCATCACGTTGACGGCGTCAAGTTCGGTGTTCTGACCTTTGTCGAATCCCGTTAGGCTGGGATCCATCTCGAATTGGAAGAGTTCCTCGTACGAGGGGTTGTAGTGAAGACTTCTGACACCCGTGATGCCATAACCCTCAAGGTCTTTAAGAATTTTTTCGTTCATTTTAACGTACTATTTTATGTGTTAAATTTTATTTAGTTCCAAACAAGAAGTTATACTGCAACTTGACTCCGCACTGGAAATAACGCATCTTGTCGGCAAGCGATGACGCCAAGTAACCGTTGTTTAAGATAACCCCCGACCCATCGTTTTGCATCAAATCATTATCCGAACCAAACTGGCTGGACAATATCGAATATTCAAAATAAACGCCTATCGACAAGGCTCCCGACTCGTTGTGCTTAAGCATTGTGCCTATCTCTGCCAAACCCAATAGCATATACGACGGACTCATCACAGCCTTTGCATCGTACGATGCCGACCTTGCTGGATGATAGCCTATCAGCATGGGCTCATCAATCTGCACGCCTGCTCCCGTGATGTCAGGCCCTAAACTACGGGTAGAGGGCTCGTACGACCCGTTAGCCTGCAAGCTCAAGGGCATCATCAACTCAACACCCAATGCTACATACGACTGATGAAAACGCTTGATCGAGAATCCAAATCCTCCGCCTTGTATAAACACCTCAAGCGGTATGGCAAGATACGTCATGTCGTAACGCTCACTGAACGAAGGCGTATGATACTCGACATGCGAGCTGCGCTCAAAATCGGGAATCCCATCCTGATGAAAAGGCACATACTCTACAACACTTGAGTATAAGTCAACATCCTTGAGATAACTCTTGCTTTTGCCTACATCCAACCCCACCATCACGCCCCAATGCTTGCCTATATGATGAGCATATACGATATTGAGACCCGCTGCTCCTCCAGCATAGTTATCAGCACCCGAATTCACCCCCATTGTGGATAATCCACCCGAAATTCCAAGTCCTAATCTCGAGCTGTTTTCCACCTTTACCTGCGCCTTGAGCGATGTTGCTACACTCAATAAGAGCAATGCAAATACTATGGTATTTATTTTTTTCAAAACCTTGAAGTGTATATAATTATGTAACCAATACGTAAAAAATAGCTTTCCGCTGCTTATCATTCATGCACCAGCAGCCGCTGCGTTGCTGTCTGCCCCGATGCCGTGCGCACCTGAAGCAGATACAAGCCCGAATGGGTAGGAGCTTCTATCACCACCTCCGCCCCCATCACGGATTGGCGTAAGTGGGCACGCCCCTCCAAGTCATATAACACCACTTGCGCACCCTCCAACAACGACGATGTCGCTGCCCCAATTCTCAACCGCACCGCCTGACCTGACTTGGCAGGCATAGGCATCACTTGGATAGACATATTTTGATTAGCCTCGTCTATACCCAAGTCGTTAATATCAAAATTGATACAAATCTTGTTGGACGGCACCCAACTCACACTGTCCGTCTGCACTTCTACCCAATAGCAACCTTTCAAGATAGGATAGCCCTCCGCATGATAACTATCAGACGTCGCACCTTCTATCCATTGGTTGTTACACACCCATCGGTAACCTATGTAATCTACCCGATCCGAGTCTTCTCCTCCAGGGTAGTGGTCAACCATCAGCAACCGCTGCTGATTGCTGATAATACGAGGCAACGGCTGCTGATGTACTATGGTAAGGTAAATCGTAACAAAACTGTCGCATCCGTTCATATTGGTAAGCGTCTGGCGATACTTACCGCTCTCGGTATAGACAGTGTCGTTCCAGCCGTAACGGTCGGTGGCATACGCACGGAACTCGGACATAGATGGCTCGCTGACGGTAAGGCTCATCGTAACCACACTGTCGCAACCATCAGCCGAGGTATCGACATGGACATAATCGCCCGTGTAACGCAACTCTCTGCGATAAAACGACACCGAGGATCCCTGACAGATACTATCGCTCAAAAAAGTATGCTTGGTCTCATAATAACTAACCTCCACCGATGCACTGCTCTTACACCCATGGGTAGTGATACCCTGCACGGAATATTCGCCCGACTGATGTGGTTCGTACACACTGCCCATCACTCCGTCAAACCAACGGTAAATATCTGCACCCGATGCCACCAACCGGCAGTCTTGATTGTCGCACACATGAGTATCGCCCGATATCCTGACCTGTGGCAGTGGGTGAACCTCGACATAAAGCACCGATTGCGAGTCACAACCCTCGGGCGTCTTTTCCCAATACAGACGGCGACACGATTCAAACAACGCCTCACCATAAAAATAGGTAGTGTCTCCCTGACACAGATGGCGCGTCTCTTCGTTCAACAAAGGTGCGTTGATGGTAATCTCAACAGAATCCATAGACCAGCACCCAAACTCGTTATAACCTTTGAGTTTTACCTGCCCAGGCAGACAAACAGTGATATCGTCGTTCTGGCTACCATTACTCCACTCATAGCGAATGCCACCTTGCGCCCTAAGCACCTCGCTACCGCCTTGACATACAGCGGTATTGCCCTTGATGCGAATACGAGGATTGGAACTTACCGTAACTACGATGGTAAGCGACGTGTCGGGAGTTTCATCACCTGTTATCACCCGCGTACGCTCTTTCACTGTGCCCACATACAACATCTCGGCACGCGTAAATTCAAAGCCATATCCGCTGTACGCATAGCCTTGACAAGCATACACCCTAACGGTGTCGTAAACAATATCGAACGTTTGATTTTTGACCCAACCGCGCGACCAGCCTGCCATTGAGACCGACAACAAGAACGTAAAAAACAGAAATCGATTTATTCTCATATTATAAATCTCAACTTACAACGATATATACAACATCAAGAAACTCACACTCATACAACTCACAAATCACAATCCAACCAAATACAGCACACCCTATTATGGAGACTGCAAAAATACAAAAAAAAGTAAAATAAGGAAAGAAAAAAAAAACGTTTTCGATAAGCCAAAGTCAAAAGGCACGGTTCGGTTGCGCGCTGCCCGGTAGCCAGTCTGGTTCGGTTGCGCGCTGCTCGGCAGCCAGTCTGGTTCGGTTGCGCGCTGCTCGGCAGCCAGTCTGGTTCGGTTGCGCGCTGCTCGGCAGCCAGTCCGGTTCGGTTGCGCGCTGCTCGGCAGCCAGTCTGGTTCGGTTGCGCGCTGCTCGGCAGCCAGTCTGGTTCGGTTGCGCGCTGCTCGGCAGCCAGTCTGGTTCGGTTGCGCGCTGCTCGGCAG
>JAGHVA010000119.1 GCA_018064565.1 Candidatus Colimorpha onthohippi | reverse complement strand
TTATTATCGTTACTATCGTTACTATCGTTATTATCGTTATTGTCGTTACTACCGTTATTATCGTTATTATCGTTATTATCGTTATTATCGTTATTATCGTTACTATCGTTATTATCGTTATTATCGTTATTATCGTTACTACCGTCACTACCGCCATTAGACGACAAGTCGTCAACCAATCTCCCAAACACCCTAAACGACCAGTCGCAAAGCGTTGTCAGTACAAGGTGAGAGTAACAACACCTTGGATGGACGGGTGTCAATATTTTTTCTCCCCTTTGAAGCAAAAAATATCCACACATCGCTTTATGTCAATATTTTTTTGTATTTTTGCAAATTAAATTTTTTTTGAAGACGTAGTAGGCGTTTTCTGGATAATAGAATTAAACTAAAACAGATATAATATGTTCACCGACACCTCTAAATTTATTGGCGAAGGTTTGACGTACGACGATGTACTGCTTGTACCTTCTTATTCTGAGATTCTTCCCTACGAAGTAACTGTAGCTACCCGATTCTCCCGTAATATCAAGTTGAACATACCATTGGTGTCGGCGGCTATGGATACCGTTACTGAAGCAGCCATGGCTATCGGTATGGCACAAGAGGGTGGTATCGGTGTGCTCCATAAGAACATGAGTATTGAGCGTCAGGCCAACGAGGTGCTCAAAGTGAAACGTTCTGAAAACGGTATGATAGTGGATCCTATCACGCTAACCAAAAACGCATTGGTAAAAGACGCACTCGACCTGATGCGTGAGTATGGTATCGGTGGTATCCCTATCGTTGACGAGAACCGCATGCTGATAGGTATGGTTACCAACCGCGACCTGCGTTTTGAACGCAATCTCAACCGTCCGTTGAGCGAGATTATGACCTCTAAGCTGATTACGACACACGAGGGTACCTCGTTTGAGGAAGCTACCGACATACTGCAACAGCATCGTATTGAGAAGCTGCCCGTGGTGAATGAGAATGGGCAGTTTATAGGTCTTATCACCTATCGCGACATCATGAAAACCAAAGAGCGCCCCAATTCGTGCAAGGATAGCAAAGGCAGGCTCCGTGTGGCAGCTGGTGTGGGTATCACTCCCGATATGATGGATAGGGTAGATGCCTTGGTAAAAGCGGGCGTCGATGCAGTGGTGATAGATACTGCTCATGGTCATAGCATCCGTGTGGTGCAAGCTCTCAAAACAGTAAAAGCTAAGTATCCTGATTTGGATGTCGTGGTGGGCAATATCGCTACTGGTGAGGCTGCCCTGATGCTGGCTGAAGCAGGTGCCGATGCCATCAAGGTAGGTATCGGACCAGGTAGTATTTGCTCTACGCGTGTAATAGCGGGTATCGGTGTGCCTCAACTTACCGCAGTATGTGAGGTGGCTGGCGCACTCAAGCAGAAAGGTTATGATATCCCTATTATCGCTGACGGAGGCATTCGTTACAGTGGTGATATTGTCAAAGCATTGGCTGCAGGTGCCAGCAGTATCATGATTGGTTCGCTGGTGGCAGGTGTAGATGAGGCTCCTGGCGAGACTATTATTTTTGAGGGTCGTAAGTTTAAGAGCTACAGGGGTATGGGA
>JAGHVA010000192.1 GCA_018064565.1 Candidatus Colimorpha onthohippi | reverse complement strand
GCCCAGTAACGAACGTCAACCCGATATTGCGCTGCAGGGCGTGTTCGGTTGCGAAGGGGCACGTTGCAGCATGGTAGTAAAGCTCGTTGAAACTGGGAGCTTGAAAACTCTCTTTGTAAAATCCCCGCAAGCGTAGCCCGACATTGCTTAGGGGCTTGATGTTGAAGCCGACGAATGGTGATATGTTTTGAATTTGGTTTTGTGCGGTCTGGTTGATATCGTCAACCTGTTCGTGGATTATAGTTCCGACACCGTTGGCATTCAGCGTAAGCCATGAGTTTTCGAAGCTGGCGGATAGTGCAGTGTAGCTGGATAGTCGCAACGCATGGTTGTTTTGGCGTAGGTTGCTGTTTAGCTGCCCAACCAATCCGTCTTGTGAAATGCTTAACTTGATAGGTTTGAAAGGATTGTAGAATAAAGCAGTGCTTAGGTAACCTTCTTGATGCTGGTAGGTGTTTCGCATGGGCTCATGCAGCGAGCGGATGCTGGAGTCGTTGTAGGCATCGTTGTGGTATTGGTATTTGCCGACAACCTGCCATTGCAGCGCATCTTCGTTGCCCCAATTGCCCAGGCGGGCGCGGTATTTGAATTGTGCGAAATAGTCGGATTTCTCGCTTGTAGCACTTGGCCGAGCCTTGTCATAAAAGGCTACCCGACCTGGCAGGTTGTGGTGTGACCGTGTGAAGCGAGTCTTCAGCGTAAACGATTGGCGTCGGGAGATATTGTAGAAGATATTGCCTTCAGCAGATAGTTGCCAAAGCTGGCTATTCCTGCGGTCGCCCGATGCGGAGGTGTCGGCTGTAGTGGGGCCGTAGTATTGGGTGAAAGGGTAGTTGCCGTTGCTTCGCAGGTAGGTGGCAGCGGCAGTGGCTGTCAGTTTTTGGGTTAGTTGCTGCTCATATTGCATGTAGGCGGCTACCATGTCCTGACTACCTCCCTCAAATCCCAGCTTGATGTTATGTGTCTGCCCGTTGGTGAAAATGGGGACTTCGGTCTCGATGTTGATTGCGTTGCCAGCAGCGAGTGATCGCGCTGTGTGCAGGTGTGTGGATAATCCTGCCGTTGAGAAATAGATATAAGAATTGCCGCTGACCAGATATTGCCCCAAGTCGGTTACACCGTTGGCGCAATTGGATACATCGATGCCGTCGATGCTTAGGTTGGTAAACTGGCTGCCTAATCCTCGTATGGAGAATCCTTTGGTGCCACCAATACCTCCGCAGTCAAAGACATTAACACCAGCGGTATGGCGTAATAGGTCGCTGACTTGGACAGCTCTCAAATGGCGAATCCTCTCTTGTGAAAATGTCTGCGTGGGGGAGACCGACCGTGAGATAGTGGGTATATCTCCACCATAGATAGATACTTCGTCAAGGTCTGTCATCTTGTCAATGTCGCGGAGCAGACTGTCAACAATAATGCTGTCGAGTATCTTTTGGGCGTCGTCCTCTTCTACTTCACCATCCCATTCGTCAAAAAAGTCTATACTGTCAATCTCGGGTGTATCGAGTGTGTCGATTGTCAAAGGTGGCGGATCCAGTGGTGAGGATGCCATGACCGAAGGCATAGCATAGCCTACAGAGAAAAGCAGTAGCAGAATCGTTATGACAAATATGCGATGCATGTGATGTAGAGAAGCCCTTTATGGCTATTTTAGTAGGAAGTGTTGCGGGTGCAGCTTGTGGTTTTGAATTAGCAGTCCAGTGTCGTACAAATCGATGCTGACTTGATATGTTGGGTCGTTCATCAGCTTGTTCCATTCTGATTCGGACTTTTTGTTGCGGTGAGGCTGGCAGATGAGTAATGCCTGCGTGATTTCGTTGTTACCAGTTAAGAGCGTGGAGAACGGCGACTGCGTTACGGTGTGCAACTGAAACTGGTCGGATAACTTCATACATATTGCCGCATATTGCCTTTTTTTTCCGCTTGGCAAGGTCTTTGTGATGGACTTAGAAAGCCGCGAAAACAGTACTTCTCGGTATAGTTCATATACAAACGGAGAATGTATGTGATACTGTGTGTGGGCTGTGGCCCAGTAAACCAATCGATTCAAGACTTATTAAGATGTTCTTCTAATAGAATGCGTTTTTTATAACGAGTATTGTCTCAAAATATTTTAGTGGTAGCGGTTGTTTTTTTCTATTGAAAGTTTTTTGAGCCAGCGTATGGTTTAATCGAAAAATAATTTGTATCTTCGCAGCGTTTTTTGTGTGTATTTGAAGAAGCCAGACGCATGGTTGACATGTTGTGATTCAGATGGATAATTGTAGGTGGTGTAGACGTTCTGGTTGGTGGGTGGTGGCGTGAAATAGCAAATTGATATTACAAATCATCTAATACAGATACAGCTAATGAGCAAAGTGGACGTTTTGTTAGGCCTGCAGTGGGGCGACGAAGGGAAAGGCAAAGTCGTCGATGTATTGACCCCTGATTACGATGTGATAGCACGTTTTCAAGGCGGGCCCAATGCAGGGCATACACTTGAATTTAATGGGATAAAGCATGTACTCCATATTATCCCATCGGGTATCTTTCACGAGAGCAAACTCAATATCATAGGCAATGGAGTGCTGATAGAGCCTCGCATCTTTGAGCAGGAGGTAACAGCGCTGAAGGATCGTAAAGTGGATGCCACACAGAACTTGTACATATCTAAGAAAGCCCATTTGATTCTTCCGACACATCGTATGTTGGATGCCGCTAATGAGTTGGCCAAAGGGAATGCGAAGATTGGTTCAACGCTCAAAGGTATTGGTCCTGCATATACCGACAAGGTGGCTCGTACGGGTCTGCGTGTCGGTGAAATCATGGAGAGTGATTTCTGTGAACGTTATCAGCGTCTCAAAAATCAGCACTTGCAAACGGCAAGGTCTTTGAATTTTGATTTAGAAAGTTTCCGTGTTGACAACATGACAATCGATGAGTATGAGCAGTTGTGGTTCAATTCGATTGAGACGTTGCGCCAATTCTGTCTTATCAATAGTGAGTATTTTATCAATCAGTGTCTTCGTGAAGGTAAAAAGGTGTTGGCGGAAGGTGCTCAAGGGTCTATGCTGGATATCGACTTTGGCTCGTATCCGTTTGTAACCTCGTCATCTACAATTACGGCAGGTGTCTGTTCGGGATTAGGTGTGGCACCTTCCTCGATAGGTCGTGTAATTGGAATCACAAAGGCCTATTGTACCCGTGTTGGAGCTGGTCCGTTCCCAACCGAGTTGTTTGACGATACTGGCAAGATGTTGTGCCAAATTGGTCATGAGTATGGCGCTACCACAGGGCGTTCTCGCCGTTGTGGTTGGATTGATATCCCTGCGCTGCGTTATGCTTGTATGCTGAATGGTGTTACAGATTTGTTTGTTACCAAGCCAGACGTGATGGACGATTTTGACGAAATCAAGGTCTGCGTGGCGTATGAGATAGATGGTAAGGAAACGACAGAGATACCGTTTGAGTACAACTATGTGCAGGTGAAGCCTGTCTTGAAAAGCTTTCCAGGGTGGAAACAATCACTGGCAGGAACAGCCGAATATGGTCAGTTGCCAGCGAAGTTGCGTAGCTATCTGGATGCGATTGAGGAATTTACAGGGTCTAAGATTATGGCAGTCTCAATCAGCCCAGACCGTAAGGATGTGTTGTTTAAGTAGGCTTCGTGCAAGGACTGAATGCGTAGGACTCACCTTGGGTGTAGCAGGTTTAGCTTGTTGAGACCAATGGCTGAAGCGCAATAAAATGGAGGTGTGTGGTACAAATTAGATAGTTGTATAGTCAGCGTGATTTTGGAGTGAGTTGGATGATACTTAAT
>JAGHVA010000079.1 GCA_018064565.1 Candidatus Colimorpha onthohippi | reverse complement strand
CGCCTGCCTTGCCCCACGGCCTCACCACGATAGGCAACAACGCCTTCCAAAACTGCGGCAACATTGGCGGCAACCTGCTCTTCCCCGCCACGATCACCTCGATAGGCGGGCATGTGTTCGACGGCTGCGCTCCCATCACGCAGATCAGGATGCTTGCCACCACGCCGCCAGCCATCACCGCCACGAGCTTTGCCACAGCCGCCACCACCACGCCAGTAATAGTGCCGTGCGGCTCGATGCTGCGGTACTACATCACCAACAACTGGGAGAATTTCAGCAATATGAGCGAGGGTGCTCCCTTCGCCATCACCACCAGGAGCAACAACGAGGTGATGGGCGATGCCGACGTAGCCCAAGAGCCTACCTGCGACAACCACAACGCTTTGATCCATGCCACCCCGCATGAGGGCTACCATTTCCTACAGTGGAGCGACGGCAACGCCGCCAACCCCAGACTGGTGAGCCTGACGAGCGACAGCAGCTTCGAGGCGCAGTTCGTGCCCAACCAGTCGTATATCACAGTAAACAGCAACGACCCCACCATGGGCAGCGTCTCGGGTGGCGGCACCTACAACTACAGGAGCCCCGTAACCCTCGTCGCCACGCCGAATGTGGACTACCATTTCCAACGCTGGAGCGACGGCAGCACACAGAACCCCCGCTACCTCTCCGCCACAGAGGACGCACACTACACCGCCTTCTTCCTCTCGAATGTGAGCAGCATAGCCGTGGGCAACAACAACCCGGAGATGGGCACGGTGAGCGGCAGCGGCGTGTTCTACTACAAGAACAGGGTGGTGGTCTCCGCCACGCCGCACTATGGCTACCACTTCACCCAGTGGGACGACGGCGACCCGCAAAACCCGCGCACCGTGGAGGTGAGCCAGGACAGCGTGTTCCGTGCCAACTTTGCCGTCAACATCTACGCCGTCTCCGCCACGGGCAACAAAAGCGCCATGGGCTCGGTGTCGGGCAGCGGCAACTACAACTACCTCAGCGCCGCTGCGGTAACCGCCAACGCCAGCCTCGGCTACCATTTCGTGCAATGGAACGACGGCAACACCAACAATCCGCGCAACTTCACTGTGGAAAGCGATACCTCATTCGTGGCGCAGTTCGCCGCCAACGACTATGCCATCAGTGCCACTGCCAACGACCCCCAGATGGGCAGCGTGTTCGGCGGCGGCACCTATAAATACGGCAGCAACGCCACCCTCTCGGCCAGCGCCACCTACGGCTACCATTTCGGGCAGTGGAGCGACGGCAACACCGAGAATCCGCGCACGGTGACCGTGACGGGGCGAGCCAACTACACCGCGCAGTTCGTCATCAACACCTATACCATTGCCACCGAGAGCAGCGCACCCGCCTTAGGCACCGCGTCGGGCGGTGGCAGCTACGCTTACGGCAGTCGCGTGAGCGTGGAGGCCACTCCCGCCTACGGCTACCACTTCGCCCAATGGAACGACGGCAACACCGAGAACCCGCGCACCATTGCCGTGACGCGCAACGCCACATACATGGCGCAGTTCGCCATCAACAACTATTCGGTGGTGGTTGCCTCGCGCAACGCCTCGCAAGGCAGCGTCGCCGGTGGCGGCACCTACAGCTATAACAGTCAGGTAACGCTGTCCGCCACACCGACCTACGGCTACCACTTCGCCCAATGGAGCGACGGCAACACCAGCAACCCGCGCAGCTTCGCCATAGAGAACAACATCACACTGGAGGCCCAGTTCGACTACAACCGATACGAGATAACTACGAGAAGCAGCAACCTTGCCCAAGGCGACGTAACTGGCGGTGGCACATACCTATATACCAGCCAGGTAGTACTGCAAGCCACCTCGAAACCACATTATCATTTTGTGGATTGGAACGATGGCAACACCATAAATCCACGCACGGTAACGGTGCAGTGCGACTCGGTGTTCACCGCCCGATTTGCCATCGACACTCACCAGATATTGGTACGCTCACTTGACACGGCTATGGGCAATGTAACTGGAACTGGAGCCTACGCCTACAACAGTGCCATCTATATCGCCGCCACTCCGCACTACGGCTACCACTTTGTGCGGTGGAACGACGGGAACACCAGCGACCGTCGCAGGGTGATAGTAACCAACGAGACAATGTTTACCGCCACCTTCGCCCCCAACACATACACAGCAACGGTAACGAGCGACGACATTGTATTAGGGATAGTCTCAGGTTCAACTACCACGACATATCTCACAAGTATCACTATCAGCGCGACATCCCGATATGGCTATCATTTCGTGCAGTGGAGCGATGGCGACACCAACAATCCTCGCCAGCTCACGCTGACGCAAGACACCTTTCTGAATGCCACGTTTGCGCTGAACACCTACCAGATAACACTACACAGCAATAATCCCACATACGGCAGTGTGCATGGCGATGGGCAATACCTCTACAAAACCAACACCACACTGACCGCCTCCCCTAATATTCACTACCATTTTGTACAGTGGAGCGACGGCAACACCAGCAACCCGCGCCTGCTCACCGTGGTGGTCGATGCCGACTATACAGCACAGTTTGCCGAAGACGAACGATTTGTTGTCCGCGTGACTGCCAACGACACCGCCAGGGGCGAGGTGTCGGGAGGCGGCAATTACTACAACGGCGAGCAGATTACCATTCGCGCTACCGCCAACGACCATTACTATTTCGACCAGTGGAGCGACGGAAGCAGTGCCAACCCGCGGGTGATGGTGGTCATCGGCGACGCCACATATACCGCCAATTTCCTGCCTAACACCTACGTGCTGACCGTGGTATCCAACGACTACGCCAAGGGAAGCGCCACGGGTGGCGGCACCTACGACTACGGAACCGCTGTCACGCTAACGGCTACGGCCTATCCGGGTGCCTGCTTCACCCGTTGGAACGACGGCAACACCAACGCCACCCGTACCGTGACAGTAGAGGACAACGCCTACTACCAGGCGATATTTAATGCCTGTAGCACCGATGGTATCGACGAGGTTACGGCAAAGTGCCGCATCATCACTGGTGAAAAGCAAGTCGTCGTGGAGGGAGCCGAAGGCCGGTCGTTGAGACTGTATGACGTAATGGGTCGCACCATCTCGCAAATCGAGCGATGTGGCAGCACCGAACATATACAAGTACCCCACAGAGGTGTGTATCTGTTGCAGATACAAGACCATCCGGCTCAAAAGATAGTATTCTGAAGAATCAGAAAAACAGTTGGGTGATTGCATGCAATGGCGGAAGAGGCGAGACGACGGCTTCCGACAAGCTGTGAATATAGAGACGTAGCATGCTGCGCCTCTACGTGCTATATGTTGTAGAACCTGTTTTTCAGCAGGTAGATGAAACAGCGTTTTGTCAGTTCTACGTCGGCGGTAGAGTCGTGTAGGTTGATGTCGTCGGTCCTGATCCTAAGGCATTCTGCCAATTCGATGAGCTTGGGGTATTTGTAGCCACATCCCCCTCTGCGAGAAGGCAACTTGCAAAGGTTAACCGTTGTTTTCATGGTGTCGATCATCGGTGGCCATTTGATGGGCGGGAGCCCTTCGCGCCTTGCGGTGGCATCGATGAAACTTTTGTCGAAGCAGCCATTATGTGCTACGCATAGTCCGCACTCGTTCAACTCGTCGATGAAGTGACTCAAACCCTCATACCGTTCATATAGGTGCTGCGTGGCGAGGAACTCCTCTGTCAAGCCATTGACTTGCACTGCTCCGCTTTCGATGCGACTTGTGTCGTCTGGCCACGGGAAATAGTAGTTGGACCTCCGCAAGGTCTGAAAAGTGCCACCATCGATTACCTGGAATGACAGTTGCAGGATGTCGTTCCAGCAAGGGTTCAATCCCCCTGTCTCAGTGTCGAAAATAAGTATCTTCATAATAGTTTTATTTTGTAGCAACGCTTTCTCGCCTCGGCATACAAGCGAGCCTGTCTGCTCTCGGCGGGCGAGGATTAATAGATGGCTCTTTCGAGGAGGGGGGGCGAGGGATCGAGATTTCGAAGGGCGAGATTTCGAGGGGGCGAGGGGGAAAGATATTCGATGAGTTATTTTTTTATAGGTGGCTCTATCAGAGCTTTACGAATTTGGACTATGCTGTATCCATTCTGGTTAGCACAAGCCTCGATTTGGGCGGCAAACTGATGGGCTATGCCTCCTACAAGGGCGAGTTGGCGTGTGAGGGTTGACAGCAGGGCTACTTGATGTTGGAAATAGGCGTTGAAGACGTTGGCGAGCAGGGTTTGGATGTAAGGGGTGGAACTATACTGGATGGCGAACGAGGCAAGGCTTGCGAGGTAACGGTTAGGCTGTGGCTGGTGATAGAGGGCATCTAACACGGCATCGTGGCTGATGTGATATTGGCAGCTGAAAACACTTGCGAGCTCAGCAGGCATACAACCAGAGAAAAAGTCTTTGATGAGGCAACGGCCGATATGATTGCCCGAGCCTTCGTCGCCAAGCAGGTAGCCTAATGATGGTGGACAGGATACGGTATCGGAACCATCGTAGTAGCAGCTATTTCTACCTTTGCCGAGTATGC
>JAGHVA010000115.1 GCA_018064565.1 Candidatus Colimorpha onthohippi | reverse complement strand
GTTGTATCTACCACAACAGCGGGTAGCGTATCTTGCGTCTGCGCCAACGATGCACAACCACGAAACATGGCATTATAGCACGAAGGTGCCAACTGAGAGGCTGGCAGTACTGGCGCTTTGACCAACGACGTACAATTCTCAAACATAGACTGGTAACAGCTACGGCAAAGCGTCATAGCTGGCAATGTATCAGCCTCCGTAACCAAACTACTACATCCCTCAAACATCCGCTCATAACAATGATCTTTCAATCTTGTAGCTGGCAACTTAGGCAGCGTTGTTAGACCCCTACACTGCCTAAAAAGTGAGTAAAAACAATAGTCGCACGGGATTATACTACCGCCTATACCAACGAGTGCCATAACACTACCCGACACTGCCACTTTGCCAGTTATAACAAATTGATAGTAATCATTCGTCGATTTTGAAAACGAACGATTCTTACCATGTGTTAACAATGTAAGCGTATCATTGACTCCTACCCCATACGATGAGTCCAACACAAACGGAGTTGGAACACCGCTATTTTTGATGCAAAATAGCTCTATGTCCTTTGGATTGCCTATTTTGCTCAACTTAACGGAGTCGTTAGTCCCTTGCCCTACAAAGACCAATCGGTCTGGAAGTTTTGCCCACAAAACAGGGACAAACGTCATCAACGCTAAAAAAAGTAAAACTGATTTTTTCATACACTATTATGATTAAAACAAAAACAATTATTTAAGACAAACAAAGTGTCAAAATTTAGTCATCCTCGACACAAAATCATTGACAATCATAAATCTAAAACCGCTACTACAAGCAACAACGAGACCAAACAAAAACACTATTGCATGCAGCAAGTAACCAAAAATCCAGTGTGCAAATATACAAAATATTTCATATATACTAATAACCTGCAAAGCCATCACAAAACAAGCAACCCAAGATTACATAGACGAAAACGCCCCACATGATGATGCGGGGTGTTTCAAAAAAAAAGAATATCTTACTCTTCTTGTTTTATTTGTTCCTCTTGACTTTCTGAGGCATTCAGCACATTCAACACATCAACAAGCTTTGGTGTCAAGATTATTTCGGTTCTACGATTTTGAGCCTTGCCCTCGGCTGTAGCGTTGTCTGCTTTGGGCATGTAGGGACCGTGACCAGCTGCCTCTATACGCATCGGATCGATGGTGGTGCCATATTTGAGGATAAGTTTGACGATAGCGGTGGCTCTCATGACGCTTAGATCCCAGTTGTCGCGAACTGCCGAAGTGCCTTTATAGACGTCGTCGTCGGTATGTCCCTCGACCATGATATTAAGTTCCGGCTGCTCCTCAAGCACCTTAGCCAATTCTTGTATAGCCTGATCGCCTGCCTTCGACACGGTCCAACTGGCAGACGCAAACATGAGTTTGCTCTCCATCGAGACATATACTTTGCCATCTTTGGTCTCGACTTGTAACCCTTTGTCGGTGAAACCCACCAACGCTGCATTTATAGTTTCGCGGATTTGAGCCAACTCTTTCTCCTTAGCTTCCAAAGCTGCTTTGGCCTTACCCTGAGCCACTAAAGCATCGTGTGCCTGGATTTGTGCATCTTGGAGCAGTGTCTGTTGCTGCTTTAATGCAGCCTCTTTTTCAGCCACAGCCTTCTCCTTGGCTGCCAACTGAGCATTACGTTTGGCGAGCATATCGTTTGCCTTTGCCAAATCGCGGTTTTTGCCTGACAGCTTGCGTGTATAAGCCTCCATGGTGGTGTCATAACGGTGCTGTAAGTCTTCCAACTGACGGTTCAACGACTTATTAAGTGCCTCACACTCTGTCTTGGCATTAACCATCTCACCCAAGCTAATCGCAATAGCTTGATTTTGACGCACCAAATCTGCGTTTTCATCTCTCATATCTTTGACTTCCGCCTGCGAGGTACGCAATTCCTTCCCCAATTTGGCATGCCTTGACTCCAGGTCTTCATACTTTCCGAGAGAGACACACGATGCAGCGCATACCGCAGCACCGCACAACAATAATTTGACAACATTTTTTTTCATATCCATCAGTTGTAATACTATTAAACTCACTTTGCATCAAACGCTGACAAGACTCACGCACAAAAAAATATAACGTCACAACGTTTTTTTTCGTACTTTTGCCTTTTTATTTTTTCGTTCAAGTTAACTCAAAGCAAGTGTCCCTCCTCAAAAGAATACATGTCTGGCGACTGCGTCATCTGTCAACAGCAACCACGGTGGCAATACTCAGCATCGTGGTAGGGTTATGTTCAGGATTGGCTGCCGTAATACTGAAGACATTGGTACATGTCATCGGCAGATGGCTGTTGACCATTCAGATAAGTTCGTGGATTGATGCTAACATACTGATGCTTGCATTGCCTATGGTGGGCATAACGCTCACCGTGCTTTTTGTCAAATACATACTCAAAGGGAGTATCGGCCATGGCATACCTGCTGTGCTGCTCTCCATATCGCGCAAAGGAGGCAAACTGCCCGTTAGTGGCACCTATAGTTCTATCATAGCATCTACGCTGACGGTTGCGTTTGGTGGGAGTGTGGGATTGGAGGCACCTATCGTATCTACAGGTAGTGCGATAGGTTCTACTATAGGACGATTGTGCCACTTATCGCCCAAACAACTGAAACTGACCCTTGGCTGCGGAGCTGCTGGTGCCATAGCAGGCATATTCAAAGCCCCTTTGGCTGGGATATTGTTTGTAGTGGAAGTGCTGATGTTCGACCTTTCAAAAACCACCGCTATCCCACTGTTGCTATCCGCAATTTCAGCATCTACCATAGCCTATTTTTTAATGGGCACCGATGTCCAGTTTGCGTTTCAAGTAGTTGAGGCGTTCAATCTAACTCAAATACCTTACTACATTGTACTCGGTGTTGTTTGCGCATTAGCCTCCGTCTATTTTTTACGCACCACCGACAAAGTGGAGTCATATTTCTCCAACCGCTCAAAAGGCTGGCAACGAATCCTTTATGGAGGGTTGTTGTTAGGGTTGCTCATCTTCTTGTTTCCGCCATTGTTTGGAGAAGGCTATGGGGAGCTGTCGCAGCTGCTTGCTGGTAGCACACAATCGCTGTTTGACCGAAGTATTTTTGCACCCTATCGGCAGAATGAGTGGGCGGTTATCATCATGTTGGTAATGCTGATATTGCTCAAAGTAGTAGCCACTGCCACTACTATCGGCAGCGGTGGCGTAGGTGGCACATTCGGTCCGTCGCTAATTGTAGGAGGACTATGTGGCTACGCCTTTGCGTTGTTGGTCAACCAGTTGGGGTTGCCGACCCAAAGTACTGCCAACTTTGCCCTCGTAGGTATGGCAGGCGTGATGGCAGGCGTGATGCATGCACCACTGATGGCCACGTTCTTGATAGCTGAACTTACGGGAGGCTACGCTTTGATGGCACCGCTACTCATAACCGTAGTAGTAACCTTTATGTGTGTAAACCCATTTGAACAACACTCCATATACGCCCGAAAACTGGCCACAAAAGGAGACTTACTGACCCACGACAAAGATCAGTCGGCATGGCAACTGATGGACATGCACAAACTCATTGAGACCAATTTTGTGATTGTACGTCAAGGCGACTACCTAAGAGACCTCGTGGAAGCTATCAAAAACTCACGACGCAACCTATTCCCTGTATTGGATAACGACGACCGCTTTATCGGAGTAATTCACATGGACGATGTGCGCCATATCATCTTCACCCCAGAACGCTACGACAATGTCTATGTCGAAGACTTGATGCACCCATTGTCAGAAGGCGACATTGTGCGAACATCCGACAGCCTAACCGATGTTGTCAACAAATTCCGTGTAGGCGAACGGTATAACCTTATCGTTATCGACAATCAAAACAACTATATCGGCGTAATCTCGCGCGCCAACACATTCTCCGCCTACCGCCGATTTATATCAGAGACATCTGACGAATAACCTCGACAAAAAGCAGCCCTCCCCCTTTTTCCTGACCAAATCAATCCCACCCAATATTTATTCCGCAGCCCTCAGCCGAATAAATATTCCCGTAATTGTTTTTTTTTTGTATATTTGCGTGATTTAGTGTACCCCTTTCCAAGTGGGTCAATTGTGTTATTGTCAATAAAATAGTTAAATATATTTAATTCCCATCGCATTATGAAAAACTGCAAGGTTGTTGTTACCCTCTTAACGTTATACCTATCCTTACATGTTGCGGCTACAGCTCAGATAAGTTCGCCCGACACCTTGATGAAATATCTTCGCAACTTATGCTCATCGCGCTACGAGGGCAGGTTGGCTGGAAGCCAAGGCTACGATAATGCCGCTAAATATGTAACCAACCAGTTGCGCAACTATGGTGTTAAACCTTATGAAGAGGATTGGATTCAACACTATTTTGAGGTAGAATGCAACCAGATTGAGAATGCCTCTCTTGAAGTATATTTTCCTTGGAGCAACGAGCGCATGGAGTATATCCTCGGCAACGACTTCAGCTGTGCTGGAATGACTGGTCGCGGATATATCGATGCTCCTGTGGTGTTTTGCGGCTACGGTATTGACAATGCCGCCTTCAACGAGTACGCCAAAGT
>JAGHVA010000130.1 GCA_018064565.1 Candidatus Colimorpha onthohippi | reverse complement strand
GGTTAAGGTTGGTGCTAATCCCGCTCAAAAGGTGGTAGTTATCAACAATTAGTATCTGTTGTCGTCTCTAAAATATACTGAAATATTGAATATTATGAAGCGTCTCGTCTGCATTTTCATTTTTGCTGTTGCTTTTATCGCTTTGAAAGCCGCACCGGTAGATGTCTCATCGGCTCGTCATGTGGCGGTTCAGTATTATATATCCCATGGAGGCAATCCTGAGGTGGCTTATGGGTTTGTGGACGAGTCAAAGGCACTTGGATCTCCCAATTTGTTCCTCTTTGTGGGGGCTGATGGTTTGGGGTTTGTCCTTGTCGCTGCCGATGATTGTGTGAGGCCAATCGTGGGCTACTCTTTGCGCGGTGCGTTTGAGTTTCCAATCAAGTCATCGGTTGCTGCATGGCTTTCGGATTATAGTATTCAGATTCAGTCGGTGGTATCTGCCGGACAGCCAACACCCGAAGGAGTGTCGGCATTGTGGAAGCAACTGCTGCGCCCATCCAAATCAGGCGATGCCTATTCTATGGTGGGACCGTTGCTTCAAACCACTTGGGGGCAGTCTCCGTTGTATAACGAGCAGTGTCCCGTCCGAAATGGTGAGCGTTGTGTTACGGGGTGTGTCGCTACTGCTATGGCTCAGATTATGCGCTATTGGTCTTCTCCTACAGTGGCATCGGGCTACCATAGCTACCGCCACGAGACGTTAGGTACAATCAGCGCAACTTTTGGCGCATTCGATTGGCAGAATATGCCACTATCACTCTCGGTAAGCAGCTCCAACCAGCAGGTCTCTGCTGTGGCGCGTCTTATGTATCATTGCGGCGTAAGTGTGGATATGGGTTACAATACTTCAAGTGCTGGTGGTAGTAGTGCTTACTCCTCGAATGTGGCAGACGCGTTGGTCGATTATTTTGACTATTCTTCTGAAATTAAGTATAATTCAAAAAGTAATTTTACAAGTAGTCAGTGGGATTCTATCTTGAAAATTGAGATTGATGCTGGACGGCCAGTCTTTTATTCGGGTTCAGGTTCTGGCGGAGGTCATGCTTTTGTGTGCGATGGTTATGATTCTGAAGGTATGTTCCATTTCAATTGGGGTTGGGACGGTATGTACGATGGTATGTTCGCCATTGGTGCTCTTCGGCCAGGCAGTGGTGGTGTAGGCTCCAATCGTGATGGCAGATACGATAGTTATAATGCGGCCATTACAAGGATTGAACCTAATTATAGTGCGCTGCTGGTCTCTCCTAATCCGTTAACTCTCTCTCGTTGGGGCGGTGAGGCTCATATAATGGTGCGTAGTTCTAATCAATCGAATGACGGTTGGATCGCATCTACATCGGCCGAATGGCTTACGCTTGTCAATCCTACAGGCATGGGAGGAGGTTCTCTCGCTGATTTTAAGGTTGTGGCTCCTCACAATACTACTGGGGCAGAACGGTCGGCTGTGATTCTGTTTACTCAAGGCGATATCCAGACTTCTTTGAGAGTTGTGCAACCAGATGGTACAGTGTCAGAACCAGGCTGTTATGGCAACGATGTCGCCTCTCGTAGTGCCTCAATACTCCGTCCAGATTATGCTATGATTATCCGACCTGAATGTTACGGAAATTTTGACTCTACGCGTCAGGTGAGTAAGGTCTGCTTTGAGACGTCCGATATTACTTACGCTTCTCCAGCAGCTGTAGGTCATCGGTTTGTGATTGAGATATACGAGAATTGTGAGTTTTCTAATGTTGTTGCCTCTGGCAGTTGTGATCCTAACGTATCTGATATCTTGGGCACAATGGTCTATTCTCAAAATTTTACGTCGTCAGGTGATGGACTTCATGAGGTAGTATTGGATGTTCCATACAGAATTTCTCACAAAACGTTCTGGGTGGCTGTCAGATGTTTGGATCGTACGGCTGTGGTTATCGATGAGTCGGCAACCTCATTTACTGGTGCGTATCTAACATCAGGATTGGCGGCTACGACTATGGGTACTACAATTAAGGTAATTTGTCCTTTAATGAACGATACGTATGACGGCAGGTATGTGCTCTATTTCTGTACGGATGCAGTGGATAGTCCGCAACCGCCTGCGCCTCCTGAAAATGATAGTTGTCAAACAGAATATATAACCTCTCAAGTCAGTCTGTGTTATGATTATCAGTGGTTCGATACCGTAATTGAATCTACAGGTGTCTATTCCCACATAATCCCAGATACGACAGGCAATGGCTGCGATAGTATCTTTACGCTATCGTTTACCAAATTGGTCTCGTATCGCGATACTTTCCAGTATGTGTCGTGTTCTAATACAATCGAATATTATGGTATCGTGTATGATAATGATACTGTCGTTGATTCGTTGTTCTCCTCCACAATAGGAGGGTGCGATAGTTTGGTAACCGCTTCGTTACACATTTTGAATTCGTCGGACACAACGCTCGATGTGGTAGGGTGCGATAGTGTGGTGTTTGCTCATTCGGTGTTTCATAATCCAGGCCTCCAAAACGGTGAGGTGCTACATAATCAGTATGGGTGCGATTCTATTGTAAAAATCAATGTAACAATTCTTCATTCGTCCAGCGTAACTCAACGTAAAGATACGGTCTGTGATGCTGTTTACTTTCAAGGCAAGCGTTTTTCAAAGGATACTATAGGTGCTCCAATTATGTATCGTAATGTTTATGGTTGCGATAGTCTTGTTTTGTTAGATCTTCATGTTATTCACTCTACTTATGCAATCGACAGCGTTGACGCTTGTGATTTTTATGTGTGGAATGGTGTAAGGTATAGCCAAAGTGTAGATTGGCCTATAATGGACACTATTGACAGGTTTGGTTGTGATAGTATTCATAGTCTCGTCTTGTCAATCCGTCATAAATCGTATCATTACGACACCTTACATGCGTGCGATAGTGTTATCTGGCATAATACGGTTTATCACGATTCGGGTTCTTATGAGTACCCATTGGAAATATCTAATGCGGATGGTTGTGATAGTATCGACAATTTGACGCTTATCTTACATTCTAAATCGCTTAGAGATACGATAGTGTATAGTTGTGATAGTCTTGTCTGGAACGGTCAGGTATATTATCAAAGTGTTACAGGCAACACCCAGACCTACACTGACCAGCATGGTTGTGACAGTATTGTTAGGTTGCGTTTGGTGGTTAGTTACACATCTCGTAGCCATGAGTATGCAGAAGCATGCGGCTATTTCCGCTGGCAAGGACATGCTGTAACTGAGGAAAGTCTGGATAGCAATCGCGAATTTTTCGATACGATTCAAAATCAATATGGTTGCGATAGCGTGTTGGTCTTGCATCTTACTACTTACCCACAAGGCACAGGTGCTCTTAATGGCGTTTTTGAGGTTGCCGATGGACGTAGGGTCAGTTTTTCAATGGGTAACTTACAGTATTGGCCGTCAAACGCTATGTGGAGGTTCGCTGTCCGCCAATATGATTTTGCAGGATCCGCCAATAGTGGTGCGGCTGCAGACTAT
>JAGHVA010000062.1 GCA_018064565.1 Candidatus Colimorpha onthohippi | reverse complement strand
TCTCTCTATGGGCGTCTCGGTTATAAGAGCATTGTCCGCACTATTCTTTAAGTATAACAGGAGTGGTTATTACTGTCGAGAATCAAAGTAAAAATAGAAGTTATTAACATTTTTTGTTCAAAAATAATTGCAGATAGAAAAAAAAGTTGTATCTTTGCATTCTCAAAATTAATGAATAATCAATAATAAATAGTCATGACAAAAGCAGAAATTGTATCTGAAATCCATCAGAAGACGGGAATTGACCGCACAGCGGCACTTATCGTAGTAGAAGAAATGATGACGTCAATTATGTCAGCCATGCGCCGTGGAGAGAATGTTTATCTTCGTGGTTTTGGTACATTTGAGATTGTTCGTCGTGCAGAGAAGACTGGTCGTAACATTACCAAGAATACGCCATTGGTAATTCCCGCACACAACATTCCAAAGTTCAAACCTTGCAAAGAATTCAAAGATCAGATCAAGGAGAGTACCAAGTAACTATGTTGGCAGGCTTGTCCTGCTCAAAACGTACATAAAAAAAGGCATTGTTGCAGAGGCAGCAATGCTTTTTTTGTGTATAAATGTAGGATTTTGATGGCGTAATTGTGCTTTGAAAAACAATGGAATAAAGTGATGAAAGAAAAAAAATTTGGTAGGTAAAGAAAAAGGGTGTACTTTTGCACCCGCTTTTGACGAAATGATAGTCATTGTCCATTGGTGTAATGGTAGCACATCTGACTCTGGATCAGCCAGTCTAGGTTCGAGTCCTGGATGGACAACAGGAAGTATCGCAATGCGATGCTTCTTTTTTTGTCTGTATATCAAGATTGCCTGTTTTTTTTGAGCGTGCGCCAAGTAGAGAAATAAGCAACGGCACCCTGATAAGACTCAGGATGCCGTTGGATTTATATGAGATTATGTCGAGACAGTTTAGAATTCCCAGCCCAAGCGAAGTTTTGCGGAGATATCAGTCATTATATTTCCTGTACGAAATTTGTTGTACAATTCGGTGGTGCCTGTCTCGACTGCTGGGTCGTCAGACTCAACCTCTATCGTAGAGTCAAGACGTGATGACATTGAGCCAGCGATTCCGACATGTGTGCCAATATATAACCCTTTGGTGATATATACGTCAAGACCGACTCCTACACCTAAACGCCATGTGAAGTCGCAGTTGTTGTTCTTTTGGGTGATCTCTTCGTAGTACCAAGTATTGTCAATGTTGTTGAAGTAGTTTGTATATGTATGGCGAGAACCGAATCCGCGACCAATGGATGCAAAGGCACCTGCAAACGGGCGAATCCTACCCTCTTTGATGAAATAGTGTTGATAAGTAACACCTAACATTACATTGGTAAGAGTCGTTTTGTCGTAGTTCTCACTGAGTTTGTCGTAGTCTTCATCGTCTTTGTCGATGAATGCGCCATTGTTGGTGTTTTGATTGTCCAGTTGAAAGCCAACAAAAACTTTGTCACCGTTGTTCAGACGGTATGAACCGCTCAAGCCATAGGGCAAATTAAAAAAATTGCTGCCATTGAGGTTAGGCATAAATTCGACTTCAATACCGAATCTTCCGCCATCAAATGGGTCTTGTGCGTTGATAGTGCCGAACGAAAGAAGTGCGAGTGCGGCTATTGCAATGATTCCTTTTTTCATAGTAATATTATGTTTATGAATGTCGGGTTGTGAGTTTTTTACTTCCCGCATTCTATTGGTAAAAATTGTGTTGTTTAGTTATGTTCTATTAATAATTAGAATTCCCAACCCAAGCAAATGGTGGTGGTGATACTTGTTCCGATATTAGACGTTTTCTGGTTTACATCTATATCGTTAGTCTGATTTTTTTCAGAAGGGAAGGTGGTTGTGTATTCAGCAGACAGGTCTAAAAAGCTTTCGTAATTAGCGGAGAGCATTACCTCTGCACCAATATAAATACCCTTGGTGATGTAGTAGTCAAAACCGAGACTTCCGCAAATGCCCAGAGCAAAGCTTGCAAAGCAATCGTCATTGTCAAAGCCTTTGATTGTTCTCTCGTGGTTATACCATTTGCCGTCTTCTTCACCATTGTACACCTCCTTGTAAGAAGCGAACTGGCGAGTGAAGGAGACAAAGCCACCGCCATAAGGACGGAGCCGACCCTCTTTCTTGAAATAGTGCATGTAGCCTGCTGTCAAAGAAAAAACGGTTTGGCTTGATCTATTGTAGTTTTCTTTGAGCAAGTCAAAGTTTGGATTGTCTTTGTCCAAGCCTATCGCACCGTTAGTCTCGCTTTCATGGTTGAATTTGAGACCTACATAGAGCTTGTGGCCGTTGTTAAGACGGTATGTTCCCGCAATACCGTATGGTAGGTTGAAAAAGTTAGAACCGTTAAGGTTTGGAGTAAATCCAACTTCCATGGAGAATCTGCCTCCGTTAAGCTGGTCCTGAGCGGTTGCGACACCTGCGGTGAGCATTAGTAAAGCCGCTACTGCAATGATACCTTTTTTCATTGTTTGATGATTTTTTTGTTGTGCCTACTCTGCATGGTTTTCGGCTGTTCCATTGCAAGAATTGTATTTGCAAAGGTAATAAACTTTTTGAAAAAAAACAACCTTTTTTTGAAAAAATGATTCCAAAATGTTTTATAGTGCGGTTGAGATTGTCTTTTTGAGGGAGGGAACGCAACTGCACAAACAGAACAATTAACGTGGCGTGTATTAGAATTGGGATGTAAATTTTGATTAGGTGCTGGTGTATAAAAGAAAACGGGTTAAAGATATGTTGTTGATAAATCGCAGTAAAATCGCGATATTGTGTTTTTTGTTTCCTATTTTTTTGTTATATTTGCATCTGTTTTTTTGTGCCAAAACGGCGATGTTTCGGTGTGTTTTACATTGAGACTCTTTACGTTGTTTGGTGCATTGAATGTATTTTATATTGGTTTTGAAATTCAAAAAATTTCAGAAATGTCTGACGTAATAAAAATCAAAAAAGGACTTGACTTGCCTATCGCTGGTGCTGCGGAGCGTCGCATCAGCGATGCTCGTGGTGTCCTCACGTACGGCATTAAACCTGCCGATTACGTGGGAATTGTTCCACGGCTCAAGGTCGCAGAAGGCGACACTGTGAAGGCTGGCGACACCCTGTTTTGCAGCAAAGCGGACGAGCGCATTTGTTTTACTTCTCCCGTGGCGGGTAGGGTTAAAGCGGTGGTGCGTGGCGAAAAGCGCTTGTTGCTGGCAGTGGTTGTCGAGAAAAATGAAGACGGCAATCAGGCTGTCGCTAATTTCAATGAGGGAGACGTCCGGGAACGTATGTTGCGGTGCGGCTTATGGGCCAGTTTGAAGCAGCGTCCCTTTGGTGTTGTTCCCAACCCCGACAGCACTCCTAAGGCTATCGTGGTGAGTTGCTTTGATACAGCACCATTAGCAGCCGACTACGACTTTGTGATGGCTGATAGGTCGGCTGATTTCTGTAAAGGTTTGGAGGCTTTGGCTACGTTGACCAAGGGCAGTCTCTATGTGAATTTCAAGCAGGGGCAGAAGTTGGCAGAGGCGGTTCGCGCTTCGGTCAAGGCGGTCAATATGAAAGTTACCTATTTCAAAGGTGTTCACCCTACAGGTAATGTTGGGACTCAGATAGCTCAGTTGTGTCCTATTAACAAAGGCGAGAGTGTGTGGACGATGAATCCTCAGGATATTGCTGTGTTGGGTCATTTAATGGCTACTGGCGAGTACAAACCAGAACGCATTGTGGCTGTAGCGGGTCCTCAAGTGGTAAACCCTCATTATTACAAGGTGTTTGCTGGTGCTTGTGTGTCGGAGTTAGTGAAAGGTCAGGCGATAGGTGCTGAATCTAACCGTTTGGTATCGGGCAATGTGCTTAGCGGTACGCAGATTGAGGCAGATGGGTTCTTGGGTGCATACGATAGTTTGCTAACTCTTATTCCCGAGGGGCGTTATTACGATTTTATGGGCTGGTTGATGCCAGGCTGCAAGAAATTTAGCTTCTCGCGTACATTTTGCAGTGGTTTTTTGCCGAGTGCCAATTGTTGTCCAACCGCATCACGCAAGGCTGGCCATTGGAAATTTGATACCAATACACATGGAGATGTTCGTCCGTTTGTCTTTTCAGGCAATTTTGAGCGTGTATTTCCTTTCGATATTTATCCGTTGCATCTCATTAAGGCATGTATTGTGGGGGATATCGAGTTGATGGAAAATTTAGGAATCTACGAGGTGGAGCCAGAAGATTTCGCCTTGTGTGAATTTATTGATACGTCCAAGACGGACATCCAGCCCATTATTCGTGAGGCTCTGGAGAAATTAAGAAAGGAGGCTCTCTGATGTTTGACAATCTTCGTACTTATATAGATAAGATAAAGCCTACTTTCAGCGAAGGTGGTAAGTTTCCTTGGCTGCATAGTACGTTTGAGGCATTCGAGACGTTTGCGTTTACCCCCAATAGGGTTACTGTCAGGGGTAGCCATGTCCGCGATGCTGTCGATTTAAAGCGAGCCATGATTACCGTGGTGTTCGCATTGCTTCCTGCGCTGCTATTCGGTATGTGGAATATTGGTTATCAAACCGCTATCCATTCCGAGGCGGGCATGTGGCCGTACGAGTTAGGCACATGTGCATGTTTTTGGTACTGCTTGTGGTTCGGCTTTTTGCGTATGCTGCCGCTTATTGTAGTATCGTATGTAGTTGGATTGGCTATTGAGTTTATCTTTGCTCAAATCCGTCACCATGAAGTCAACGAGGGTTTCCTCGTTACGGGTATTATCATACCGATGATTGTCCCAATTACAACCCCGCTTTGGCAGTTGGCTTTGGCAGTTGCTTTTGCCGTTGTGATAGGCAAAGAGGTGTTTGGTGGCACGGGTATGAATTTTCTCAATCCTGCTTTAGTGGCTCGTGCGTTCCTGTTTTTCAGTTATCCTACACACATGTCGGGCGATAAGGTTTGGATTGCTGCCGACCTGTGGGGCTCAGATGCTTTGGCGGGAGCTACACCGATGGGTGAGCTTGCTGCTGGCAGTCAATGCTCTGCTTCTGTTTGGGATATGTTTTTAGGAATTATCCCAGGATCGAGTTGTGAGACTTCTGTGATAGCAATCTTGTTGGGTGCTGTAGTACTGCTTGTATCGGGTATTGCCAGTTGGCGCATAATGCTTAGCGTGGTGCTGGGTGGCGGCTTGATGGGTCTGCTCTTTAACGCTATCGGAGCCAACGACTATATGCAGGTGCCGTTCTATTACCACTACTTGATGGGTGGGTTCATGTTTGGTGCTGTATTTATGGCTACCGACCCTGTAACTGCTGCTCAAACCAATTGTGGCAAATGGATATACGGATTTTTGATTGGCGCATTTGCAGTGTTGTTGCGCGTTCTCAATCCTGCCTATCCAGAGGGCATGATGCTCAGCATATTGTTGTTGAACTGCTTCGCTCCACTGATTGATCACTGCGTGGTGTCGCGCAACATCAAGCGCAGACAGAACCGTGCAACCGAAAGAAAGGAGGTTACAGCATGAAAAATTTCAGTAATAAGTACATCTTTATTTACTCCGCTGTTTTAGTAGCGGTAGTTGCGGTGTTGCTTTCGGTCGTAGCTATGTCGCTCAAAGGTCGTCAAGATGCTAACGTCCGCAATGAGAAGATGCAGATACTGCTGGCTGCCATCAATGTGGAAGCCGATGCCAATCAGGCAGCTGAGATGTATCAGCAATATTTTGATCAGGAACTTACGGTGGCTACCGATGGTAGTGTATTGTCGGTTTATAATGTCAAGAATGGCGAGATGGAGCAAGGTTCCGTCCGCGCATTTGATGTCAAACTCAAAGATCAGCAGGCATTGGAAAAAGCTGGTCAACAGGGTGCGTTTCCTGTGTATGTGTTCAGCAAGGATGGTCGTAAGGGTTATGTAATTCCTACACAAGGCAATGGTCTTTGGGGTGCGGTGTACTCCAATATCGCTCTCGATGAGGATTTCAATACTATAATTGGTGTTACCTTTAGCCATGAGAGTGAGACACCTGGTTTGGGTGCCGAGATTGCAGAGCAGAAATTCCAACAGCCGTTTATCGGCAAGCAGATCTTGGACGAGAATGGTCAGGTTATCTCCATCGCTGTTAAGAAGAATGCCGACCCCAATGGGGCTCATGAGGTAGATGCTATATCGGGAGGTACCATGACATCAAACGGTGTCAATGCAATGCTTGCAGCCGATTTGGCTCGTTATCAGAAGTTTATAGATGCCACCCGTGCTGGCCTCGTTACCGAAGGTAGTGATGAGTTTCAGGTGCCGGTGGAAGAAATAGCAGTTGAATTTGAAGAAGGAGAGGAGGTGTCGTTATGAGCAAAAATATGAAAATCTTTACTGATCCGTTGGCAAAGAACAACCCTATCACCGTTCAGGTGTTGGGTATCTGTTCTTGTTTGGCTGTTACAGCCCAACTCAAGCCAGCATTGGTTATGGCTATCTCCGTAACGGTGGTGGTTGCGTTGTCTAACTTGATTATCTCGTTGATGCGCAATACGATACCTCCGCGTATTAGAATCATCGTTCAGTTGGTGGTCGTATCTGCTCTTGTGATTTTGGTCAATCAGGTGCTGATGGCTTTTGTGTATGACGTAAGCAAGCAACTCTCGGTATATGTCGGACTGATTATCACCAACTGTATCGTTATGGGGCGCTTGGAGGCATTTGCTATGAGCCGTAAGCCACTGGAGTCGTTCCTTGACGGAGTCGGCAACGGATTGGGTTATGGTATTATCTTGGTAATTATAGGAGCTTTCCGCGAAATCTTTGGTAGCGGCAGCATTTGGGGCTATCCTATAATGGAAAAACTGGGTTTATATCAGATTGGCTACGAAAACAACGGATTGGTCATCATGGCACCCATGGCTTTGATATTGGTTGGCATCATCATCTGGATTCAGCGTACCAAAGATAAAGACCTTCAAGAAAACTAATACTGATTGCAACTATAACAACAATGGAATACTTAAATATATTTATCAAGTCGATATTTATCGACAATATGATTTTTGCGTTCTTCCTCGGCATGTGCTCATATCTTGCTGTATCGAAGACCGTGAAAACCTCTGCAGGTCTGGGTATCGCGGTTACGTTTGTGTTGCTCATCACGGTACCAGTCAACTACCTGCTTAACAAGTATGTGCTTCAGGCGGGTGCCTTGGCATGGATAGGCGAGTCGTTCGCTACTGTTGATTTGTCGTTTCTTTCGCTGATCATGTTTATCGCGGTGATTGCGGCTATCGTGCAGATAGTGGAGATGGTGGTGGAAAAATTCAGTCCATCGCTCTATAATTCTTTGGGAATCTTTTTGCCATTGATTGCCGTCAACTGTGCTGTGATGGGCGGTTCGCTCTTCATGCAACAGCGTGATTATGCCAATATAGGCGAGGTGATCAGTTTCTCGTTGGGCAGTGGTATAGGTTGGTTTTTGGCCATTGTAGGTATTGCTGCCATCCGTGAGAAACTGCGTTATTCTCATATCCCACCAGCACTCAAAGGTGTGGGTATTACCTTTATTATCACGGGTCTTATGGGTTTGGCATTCATGTCGTTTATGGGTATCAAACTTTGATGGCATGTTGCATGTACCAGCGCAACCATGAGGTTGCGTCAACGATTAACATTTAATAATTCTGAATAAAATGTCAACAACAATAATTACTGCGTTGGTCGTTTTTTTGGTAGTCATCCTTATCTTGGTGGCACTGCTTTTGGTGCTCCGAGCCAAGTTGTTGCCTTCGGGTAATGTTACCATTACGGTCAACGATGAGAAGCGGCTGAATGTGCCGACAGGCAGTTCGCTCATCTCCACACTCGCCGAGCAGAAAATTTACCTCCCTTCGGCATGTGGAGGAAAAGGTTCTTGTGGCCAATGCAAGTGCCGTGTGCTTGAGGGTGGTGGTTCTATTCTGCCTACAGAGGTGGGTTTCTTTACCCGCAAGCAGATTCAAGAACATTGGCGCTTGGGTTGCCAGGTCAAGGTTAAGGAAGATATGAAGATTGAGGTGCCCAAGTCTATCTTGAGTATCAAAGAGTATGAGTGTGAGGTGGTGTCAAACAGCAATGTGGCTACCTTTATCAAGGAGTTCAAGGTTAAACTTCCCGAGGGTGCTCACATGGATTTCGCACCAGGTTCATACGCTCAGATCAAAATACCTGCATTCAATATCAGTTATGCTGATTTTGATCGCGATTTGATTGGTTCGGAATATCTACCTGCGTGGGAGAAGTGCAAGATGTTCGACCTTCGTTGCGTCAACACAGAGCCTACGGTTCGTGCCTATTCGATGGCCAACTATCCTGCCGAGGGTGATGTGTTTATGCTTACGGTTCGTATCGCAACACCACCATTTACTCCCGATCGCTCTGGGTTTATGAATGTGAATCCAGGTATTGCTTCGTCGTATATCTTCTCGCTCAAGCCAGGCGACAAGGTGATTATGTCTGGCCCTTATGGCGATTTCCATATCAAGGAGCATCCCGCCGACATGCCAAACAAGCCCGAGATGATATGGGTAGGCGGTGGTGCTGGTATGGCACCGCTCCGTGCGCAGATTATGCACATGGCAAAGACGTTGCATACCACAGATCGCGAGATGCACTATTTCTATGGTGCTCGCGCGCTCAACGAGGTGTTCTATCTCAACGACTTCCATCAGATTGAGAAGGATTATCCAAACTTCCATTTCCACTTGGCTCTCGACCGGCCAGATCCTGCCGCTGATGCAGCGGGTGTTCCTTATACCGCAGGTTTTGTACACAATGTGATGCTTGATACCTATCTTAAGAATCATCCCGCTCCAGAGGATATCGAGTACTACATGTGCGGACCAGGACCTATGAGTGCTGCAGTGGTAAAGATGCTTGACAAC
>JAGHVA010000275.1 GCA_018064565.1 Candidatus Colimorpha onthohippi | reverse complement strand
TTGCTATGATGAGCAAATACTGCTCCCGACATGCTAACTACAGCCGCAGGTTTCCAACCCATAGGCAACAACGAGGCTACAGGCAACTGATTGCTCCTACAATAATCCAACTGCAACACCGATATAGCACCAGCACTGGATCCAGCAAGCACTATCTTGGAGGTATCTATCCCCAGGTCATTAGCATGGGCACACAAAAAGGCAACCGCAGCAGCACAATCGGACGCACCATAGAAGATGGCACTATCTAAATGGTCGAACACTCGCCGATGCGACACCGTATCGAGCTGTACCTGCGACAGATATTTACGATAGTCGATGGCAGCCACTTGAAAGCCTCTGTCCAACAGGGCTGCTACATCCAGCCGCGTCTGCTTGTCGCCCCGCTGCCCATTGATAAAAGCACCTCCATACAGATACACTACCGTGGCAGCATCTTGACGCTTGCTTATTGGAGTATAAAAATCTAACAGCAGCGTATCTGCTCCGCGCACCACATACGCATACGTAGCACTGTCTGAATAGATAACACCGCTCGCCACACATGGGGTTACCATCAACAGCAGCCCCAAAAGTCCTATAACAAGTTTTGTCCGTTTGTTCATATTCATCATGACTTTGTTACTTTGCCAGCAGTGGCTTACAGGTACGGCTCGATAGTCCATAATTTGTTGCTATTAGACCCCTTGACCAATAGCAAGGCATCCGAGATTGGCTGACGGAGCAACAATGCTATCAGCTCGTCAGTATCGGATACCACCGTAACATTGGGCCATGACGATGCAAAAGCAAATGCCTCACCTACCAGATAGACTGCATCTGGGTTTAATGATACAATCTGATTGACCACAACCTGATGTTCCTTTTCGCTTGCTGCGCCTAACTCACGCATCTCGCCCAAAACCGCTACCTTGTGAGGATGAGCTAATAGCGAGAAATTCTGGATAGCAGCAGCCATACTGCTTGGGTTGGCATTGTAACAATCCAATATCAACTGATTACGTGCCGTCTGCTTATACTGCGACCTATTGTTTGATGGCTGATAATGCTCTACCGCATCTTTGATGTCAAACGGTTCTACTTTGAAATATAAGCCTATCGCAGTAGCAGCCATTGCATTGCTGAAATTGTAAGCTCCCGTCAGCTGAGACTGGATGGTATAGACCTGATCGCCCAACTCGAAATAATAGCGCATAAACGCATGCCGCAAGTCAGCGTCGGCAGGTGGCATCAAACTGCCTTTTACTTCGGCTTCACTGCTGTTGCCATAGGTAACCATGGCGGCACATCCTTCGGCATCTTCTAAGGCGGCAGAAGGGATACTTGGCATATAGCACGATGGAATAGGTGTAGGCTGAGATACCTCAGTGAGAGCGGTGGCAGCCTGCATCAGCACGGTATCATCGGCGTTGACAACCATCACGCCATGATTGGCGGCAAGAGACCGATACAAGTCGGTTTTGGTATGCACCACATTTTCAAAAGATCCGAAACCCTCCAGGTGAGCCTTGCCACAGTTGGTGATAAGCCCTACCGTAGGCTGTGCTATGGCACAAAGATCCGCGATCTCGCCTATATGGCTTGCGCCCATCTCTACAATCAAAATCTCAGTATCTACGGGTGTAGAAAGTATGGTGAGCGGAACGCCTATATGGTTGTTGTAATTGCCTTGCGTGGCATGAACCCTATAGCGGCGCGACAAGACCTCCCTAACCAACTCTTTGGTTGTGGTCTTGCCATTGGTGCCCGTAATGCCGACAACAGGTATCGTGAGTTGCGAGCGATAATAAGTTGCCAACTGCTGAAGTGCGACAAGCACATCGCTAACCAGCACACACCGGCTGTCGGAGGCATACTGGCTGTCCGACACCACACACAAAGCCGCACCCTGCGACAACGCCTGATTGGCAAAAGCATTGCCATCAAAATGGTTGCCTTTGAAAGCAAAAAATATACAACCCGGCGTGATGGCACGCGAATCGGTTGTAACGGCATGCGTCTGCGAAAACTGGGCATAAAGCCGCTCTATTACATCATCCATAGTGTATGTTTATCTGTCAATTTTATAAGTCGTTTTCTCGCCTCGGCTACAAGATTGCAATAGAGGCTTTTGATGGATAACATTAGATTGCGATAGCAGTAGGTATAGTGCGACCTGCATTTGTAATCAGCGCCTGACCTATCGAAAACGAATGTTGCAGATATGTTAGTCGCCACGTGCTGTTTCTAACAACTTCTGCATAGCTTGAATTTCATCGCGATACTTAGCCGCTGCCAAGAAATCCATCTCCTTGGCAGCCGTTTGCATCTTGCGCTGCGCCGCTTTGATGTCCTTGCGCAACTGCTGTTTGCTACGATTATCGATGACAACCTTTGGCGGCTCTATCTCTTGCTCTTCTGTTTTCGCCAAACGATACTCACCACCCTCGTCAGCAGCATATCGGAGTCCCGTGACAGGGTCAACCACTGGTCCCGCCTGCTCAGCAGCCCGTTCTATAACCGATGTCTGACCGATGATGGCTTCCGTGCTTTTTACAATCTGCTTAGGTACAATACCATGCTCCATATTATAACGAATCTGCTTTTCCCGATGTCGGTTGGTCTCGTCAATGGCTCGCTGCATTGACCCTGTAACGACATCTCCATAAAGGATTGCCTTGCTATGAACATTACGTGCAGCCCTACCGATGGTTTGAATCAGCGACCGGTCGCTTCTCAAAAATCCCTCTTTGTCGGCATCCAAAATCGCCACTAAGCTTACCTCTGGCAAATCCAGACCCTCCCTAAGCAGGTTGACACCCACCAACACATCAAAAACCCCCATACGCAAATCACGCATTATCTCCACACGTTCTAATGTATCTACGTCACTATGAATATACTTGGATCGTACGCCCGTATTGATAAGGTAAGAGGTGAGCTCTTCTGCCATACGCTTGGTGAGTGTGGTAACCAGCACACGCTCGCCTTTGCTGATGGTAGTCTCAATCTCATCCATCAGGTCGTCCACTTGATTCATAGCTGGACGCACCTCCACCACAGGATCCAACAACCCCGTAGGGCGGATAACCTGCTCCGCCACCTCACCCCCCGACTCATTGAGTTCGTAGTCGGCAGGCGTTGCACTGATATAGATTGTCTGACCTGTGAGATTGTAGAACTCATCGTAGGTAAGCGGACGGTTGTCCAACGCCGATGGCAATCGGAATCCATACTCTACAAGCGATTTCTTGCGCGAACGGTCGCCACCGTGCATAGCACCTATCTGTGGCACCGTAACATGACTTTCATCAATCACGAGCAGGAAATCAGACGGGAAATAGTCTATCAGACAGAACGGACGAGTACCCGCCTCACGGCCGTCAAAATAGCGAGAATAATTTTCAATGCCACTGCAATAGCCCACCTCCCGTATCATCTCAAGATCATAATTCACACGCTCCTCCAGACGTTTGGCCTCCAGATATTTCTCGATTGAGATGAAATAGTCGCGCTGTGCAAACATATCCAATTGTATCTGATCTAACGCCGAAGTCAGGTTCTCTTTTGAAGTAAGGAAGTTGGTTGCTGGATAGATTACCACTTCATTGAACGACTCCAACACCGAACCCGATATGGGATCAAAACTTTCCAACCGCTCGATTGTATCGTCCCAAAAGCAGATGCGATAACAAAAATCGGCAAACGAAGGGAATACATCCACCGTATCGCCCTTGATTCGGAATCGACCGTTGATAAATTCGATCTCGTTTCGGACATACTGTGCATCCAGAAGCTTCAACAGCAGTTGGTCTCGCTTGATATGGTCGCCAACAGAGACATGTACCGTACCCGCCTTAAATGCCTCAGGATTGCCAATGCCATAAATACAACTGACCGAACTGACCACTATCACATCGCGCCTGCCACTCAACAATGCCGACGAGGCTCGGATGCGCAACTTGTCAAGTTCCTCGTTGATAGCCAAGTCCTTCTCGATATAGGTATTAGTCGATGCGATGTAGGCTTCGGGCTGGTAGTAATCATAATAACTTACAAAATACTCTACTGCGTTGTTGGGGAAGAACTGTTTGAATTCGCCATACAGCTGGGCAGCAAGTGTCTTGTTGTGGCTCAGTATGAGCGTAGGGCGGTTAAGCTGCGCAATCACATTGGCAATCGTGAACGTCTTGCCCGACCCCGTAACACCCAGTAATACCTGGGCTCGCTGACCGCTGCGCACTCCATCGACCAACTGCTTGATGGCAGCGGGCTGATCTCCCATTGGAGCGAAATCCGATTTTAACTCAAAATTCACTTAACCCTATTGATTTACGATATGATTAACACAGTTTATACCATCCATAGCAGACGATACGATGCCCCCCGCATAGCCAGCCCCCTCACCACAAGGATACAACCCAGGAAGCTGCGGATGCTGCATATCATCCATTCGAGGAATACGTACTGGCGATGAGGTACGGCTCTCAACAGCCAAAATCGATGCCTCGGAGGTATAAAATCCGCGCATTTTCTGATCAAACTGCCGAAATCCTTGGCGCAAACTCTGCGCCACAAAAGGCGGAAGCAACTGATGTAGCGGTGTCGGCACCACCTGCCCCATGTAGTTGATTCGCGGCAACGACCGCGACATCTTGCCATCACAAAAATCGGTAAGCCGCTGCGCAGGAGCCGAGAGCGACTGTCCCACCGACCTCCACATTACCTGCTCGACTTGTTGTTGGAAATACATCAGCGCCAATGGTCCATACTGTTCATAACCCACCACATCCGCTTGCGATACCGTAACGGCGATGCCACTGTTGGCAAATGCCGAACTTCGGGCAGATGCACTCATCCCGTTCACCACCTGCTGACCATAATCAGTAGCGGCTGGCACTATCACTCCGCCCGGACACATGCAAAAAGAGAACACACCGTGACCATTCACCTGCGTTGCCAAACTATAAGCTGCTGGTGGCAGATAGGGCGAATAATGCTCTGAATGATATTGGATGCTGTTGATTAGCCGCTGCGGATGCTCCACCCTTACACCCAACGCAAACGGTTTCGGCTCGAGAAGCCACCCTTTGTTGAAAAAAAGACTATATATATCCCGCGCAGAATGTCCCGTTGCCAACACTACCGCCTTGCCCTCGTAAGTCAACCCACGGGCATCACGCACTCCTACCACCCTGCCCTCACGCATCAACAAGTCCACCACCTGCGACCCAAAATGATATTCGCCACCATAACGCTCTATGGTAGATCGCATATTTTTGATGATGCCACTCAACTTGTCGGTCCCTATATGCGCATGCGAATCGATAGCAATAGTGGGGTTGGCACCATGCTCAATAAAAAGGTTTATCACATCAGCGATATTACCTCTCTTATTG
>JAGHVA010000216.1 GCA_018064565.1 Candidatus Colimorpha onthohippi | reverse complement strand
AACTCCACCGCCAAGGTTAAGCACCACGCTGTTGTTGGCTACTTCGAGTATGGTGCCTGTGCCCTGCGCAAAACCTTTGCGACCATACTCAACCTCGTACTTAGAGGCACCCGTTACGGCTGGCCAACTGACAGTAGTCGATGACGGACGATCGCCCGAAAGGGTGATGTTGCGAACCGTGGGGCACTCGGGCGACTTGGTAACAACCACGCTGTCCAAGCACAGCACATTGCTGGCATTGTTGCCAATGTACCTGAAGGCTACGACCGAGCCCAACGGCAGGTTGGAGGAAAGACCCTCTTGACTTAAGTCTATCTCGTCTCTATCCCACGCTGTGCTGCTCACTGCATCGTAGCTGCGCAACATCACAAACGAGTTGTAGTCGTACGGGTCGGTCATATATCCCATCTCGAATTGAGCCACTGTGGATAATGCCGTATGCCTGTAGTCGAAACGCACCACGAGGCTATCAACGGGAGCGTCGAAGGTGGGCAGCGTGGCATAGACGGGACGCACGATGGCATCGGTACGGAGGATAAGCGAACGGTTGGTGGTGGTGTTCTCGCGCACGTAGGCGGCGACGCCCTTGAAGAGGTAGGCCTGCGGATAGGTAACGTTGTTGGCACTGAGGTTGGTAAACCGCCAGCAGTAGGGCAGGTCGTGGTTGGGATACTGACCCAGACCGGCGTTGGTGTTGTAGGCGGTGGCATAGTAGCCTGCCGTAACGGCGTATGAGGCATTCTCGAACGCCTCTACGTAAGGCAGGTTACGGTCGGTACAGGCGGGACGGGCCGTTACCTTGCTGCTGGGACCATACACGCTGCCGCACTTGGCGGAGACGTAGATGTCGTAGCGGTTGGAGAGCGAGAGACCTGTAACCTCGTAGGTGGTGGTGCCGGCAGGCACCTCGACCTTGGCACCCTGACCCTCGGTGAAGCCCGTGATGCCATACTCCACACGGTAGCCCGTGGCTGAGCCCACGGCATCCCACTGCACCAGCACACCGCCAGCGGTCTGCTCGGCGACGCGCAGGTTCTGCAAGTCGGGACAGGCGGCAGCATAATCGACCACCACGTCGTCAACGTCGGCATAATACTGCGTGGTGGAGTTGGAGGCAGGATAACGGAACGCTATGCGAGCACCGGCAGGATAGGTACGGCCAGCAGCGCGGAAGTCGTAGGTGTAGTTGACAAAGGAGGTAGAGAGCGGCAGCGTGGTGAGTTGCACGAAGGTGTTGGGGTTGGTGGCATCGGTAACGTAACCCAACTGGAGCATCGAGCCGGCGGCGGCAGCGCTGTTCTTGTACCAGAAACTGATGCTGAGCGTGTCGAGAGGAGCTTCGAAGTCGGGCAGCGTCACCACCACGTTGTTGGAGGTGTAGCGGTTGGAGAAATGCTGCGCATACTGGCCGCTGCGAGCCACGGTGGTCGGCGTGCCAGAGCAGCGGATGATATAGGCGCGGGCAAACGAGGTGGCGGTGGTGCTGGTGGTGGAGGTGGCACCCGAGAACTCCCAGCAGCGTGCCAACTCGTGGTTAGGCATACGCACAGGGACGTAGGTGTTGGTGCAACCGCCTGTACCCGTACCAGCCACATAGCAGACGTTGTCGCAGTTGCGCACGTCGTTGGTGGCGGCAGTACCCTCGGTGAGCCAGCCGCTCGACACCAGAGCGTCGAAATTCTCGGTGTAAGGCAGTGGAACATCGGTGCACTTGGTCTTGAAGTTGACCACGCCAGTCCAGGCGCTGAGGCCATTGACCACGCCGCAGTCCGCCATCACGCGCACACTGTAGCGGCTGCCCGACGCCATGTTGCGCAGCACGCAGCGCGGCTCGCCATACACGGTGTCGCGGCCCTCGGCGATGGTAAAACCAACAGGACCCCACTCCACAATCCAAGTGTCGCAGTTGCCCGCCTGCAACCATGTGGCTACGGCAGTGTCGGCACCCGCCTTGGAGACCGTAAGGTTGGTGGGAGTGGAACAAACAGCGGCATTGGCCTTCTGACAGATACGGAACACCACATCGTTACGATAGGCAATCAAAGTACCAGTACCCGGAGTGCCTGGTGCAATGTCTGTATTGGCAGAGTTCTGCTGATAGATGGCTCGGTTACCGTTGCAAGTAGTATACGAAAAATTATAGCTCGTAGAATGCGACTGATTTGAATTATCGTCCCATGCCAACACAAGGTTGTCAACACCATTATAGAAAAAGTCCGTAATATCAATTGCTGTCCATCCGTTAGCACCATTTAGATTATATGATGCATTTCCCGATGCAAGCCAACCCAAGTTACCAGATCCCCATACCGTAGTTAACTGCGATGATGGTACCCAATCAGTACCAGATTCAAAGACATCTTTCGATGTATGACCCAAATATATTACCTGCGCATTACGTGTATATGCACCATTATAGCCATTACGCAAATAGATATGCGTAATCCAACCCTCGCGCAACTCGTCAGCATGCCATATCTGTTGAGAATAACTTCTCCTATAATTGGGACGATATGGTATTGTACTATTCACCGTGCCTGTAAACGAGGATATAATCTTATTCCAGCATGCATCTGCCGTGGTCATATCCACATGGGTGGTGTTGCTCCACTCGGTATAGGTGCCATCGGCATACTTGCCACGCACCTTGAAATACCATGAATTGTACTGGTCGAAACCGCACACCTGCTTGCTCTGAGAGGTGATGTCGGTTATCTCGGTATATTCCACGGGGTCGGCTGCCTCGCTATGGGCAAACGGGATATCGCTATATCTTAAATCGTAACTCACTATACCGTCGCCACCTTGCGTCCACTCATTCTGCGCGCACCACTGGTCAAGGGCAGGAACGTAAGTAGATGTCGTGGTCAGCGTCAACGGACAGGTAACGCTGATATTATCGATAAAGGCAGCGTTGTTGTTGTTGGCTGTACCTCCGGGTAATACACGGAATGCGATGTAATAGACCGTGTCGGGCGAGAGGTTGGCGGTGCGGAAGTCGTAGGTGTTGACATTCGCAAAATCCGTTGTCTCTCCGTGCGTCAGCAGCGGACGGAACGTAGTGATATCCGTTCTCGATGTAGTAACACCAAGTTGCAGACGGCTGGTAAGTCCCGTTGTCCATGTACGCCAATTATACTTGAGTATCAAGTTGCCCACATGCTGGTTGAAATAAGGCAGAATGCCAACGGCTGGCACCGTGGAGGTGTGTGCCTTCATCACCAATGCGTAAGTTCCCGTAGGCTTGGTGTCATCTTGTACAAAACTCTGCGGTGAATAGGAGGTGCTGTTCTGGCTCTTGGTGGTGTTGTTGCCAGGGAAACTCCAGCAGGCATCGGTAACGATGGCCACCGACGAGCTGGCATTAGAGGTACTGCGGCTCCAGTTGGTTCCCTCGAAGGTCTCGCTGTAGGGCAGCGGCGTGCCGGCACATACGGTGGTGAAACTCGCCACCGTTCCCCAGTCGGACTGAGCGTCGCCGCAGATGGTCTGAACAGAAGCCTTGTAGGCTGTCTTGGCAGTGAGCGTCCTTATTTTATAGTAGAGGTCGCTGGTGGTCTCCGAACCCAGCCATGTGGTTTCGTTGTTGACATCGAAGGTGCTACCACCCCACGCCACCTTGTAGGCGGTGGCATCGTCGCAGGTCTTGCGCCACTGAAGCGTTACGCTGGTGTCAACAAGGTTAGCCACCTGCACGTTGACCGACCCGCATTCGCCACGATCCGTCAGGTTGAGGTCGTCGATATACATATAGCCTTTGGCGGCCTCGTCGGTAGAGACACCGGCATAGCTGAGGCGGATGGCGACGTACTTATATTCCGTAAAGTCGATGTCGTAGTCGTCAAAGTCGATAGGTCCGAAGGTCGTCCATGCCGCAGAGGCAGGAAGCGTCTTCACCACTCGGAACGACTCGACATCGTAGGGCGTACGCATCACGCCCACTGTCATGGCACCACGGAAGTTGATGTCGTACTGGCGGTACTTGAACGAGAGACGCAGACGGTCCACCGACACGCCCGTGTAGGGCAGCACGGCGTAGGCCATCTGGCTGGCGTTGCTCTTCAGCACCAAGGCACGCGTGCCTTGGAAGTAGTTGGCGGCCGTGGTAACCCAGCTGTAGGGCACACCCTCGTTGGCAGTGCCGTTGGCGTTGTAGTTGTTGTCGCGGCTGGGGAAGTACCAGCAGGGCATCGTCTGCTTGTAGCCGTCGGGCGTCACAGCGCTGGCACAAGCATACGTGGCATCGGTATAGCCCTCGAAGTTCTCGACGTAAGGCAACTCGATCGCCTCGCACGGCGTAACCACGCTGACCTGCTTCATCGGACCGTAGCCGCTGGCGCACTTGGCCATGACGTAGAAGTCATACGCCGTGCCTGCCGTCAGACCACTCACCACACTCACGGTGGAGGCCACATCGTAGGTACCCATCACCTGCTCTTCGTCCATCGGGTCGAAACCGGCGGCGCCATACACCACACGGTACTCCGACGCATTGCCCGGATTCTGCCAGCTGAGGACAGCCTCGGTGGGCGTAAGACCCGTAACGGCGACCGACAGCGGCTTGCACTGCGTGCTCAACGCCACATGTACGTTGTCGATAAAGACGGGGTTGGCATCGGTGGCGGAGCGGAAACGGAACGCCAGCACAGCACCATTGGGATAGCTGCCACCGTCGGCGGCGAAGTCGTGCTTGTAGAAAGCATAACCCACCGACACGTTCATGGTGCTGACCACGGTGAACGAGTTGGGGTCATCGGGGTTGGTCATATAACCAAACTCCAAGGTGCCGGGCGACACGATGGCGCCGCTCCTATAATAATAGGATACATATATATTATTTATGTCCGCCTCAAACGACGGCAAAGCGGCGTGAACCGCCCCATTCGCACTCCCACGCAGCACCAAGGCATTGCCAGCACCCATGGTGTAGGGGGTGAAGTTCTCGACACCCTCTCGCACCAAGAACGCCTGCGGATAGGTGCCGGCAGTGTTGGAGAGGCCGAGGAAACGCCAGCAACCAGGCAAAGCCTGCATGCCTTCGCTGTAACGCTCGGGAACCGTCAGGGGACTGACCGACAGGGCATCGGCGGCGGTGAAGGAGTTGAAGTCCTCGAAATAGGGCAACGCCACTCGGGTGCAGTAGGTGGTGGCACTCGTCGTAACCGCATCGCTGAATACCTCCTCGCCACACTGCGTGCGAACCGTGACATCATACTCCACGCCACTCGCCAAACCACAGACCACGATGCGCGGGTTGTTGCTATATACCGTCTGCTCGGTGGCACGCACCTCGTCGCTCACCTCGCCGTTGCGAGCAGAGCAACGCACCGTAACCTCGTAACGCTGCGCACCCGCCACGGCATCCCACGCCAACGACAGGCTGTTGGCAGAGATTTGCTGCACCTTCAGGTTGCGCACCTTCGGGCAACTGTTAGCATACTCCACCTTGATATCATCGACCACGGCGTAGTAGTTGGTGCTGGAGGATGAGAGGGCCGGATAGCGGAACGCCAAGCGAGCACCCTCGGGGATGACGACGCCGCAGTGGCTCAAGTCAATCTCAAATTTCGTCATGGCGTCGCGCAATGGCAGGTCGTTGCCAATCTGGGTGAAGACATAGTTATCGACATTGCCGCTCACGTAGCCGAACTGCAGGCGGGTGCTGCCCGTCGAGGCATCGTGGTTACGATACCAGAAGGAAACCTTCAGTCCGTTGAGCGATTCCTCGTAGCGCGGCATGATGGCCACGGCGGAGTAGTCCTTGGTGGTCTGCGCTCCCGTGATAGCCGTGGTGCGCAACACCATGGCCTTGCCAGAACGCACATGCGATGCGTCGGAGGTGAGGAACACCTGCGGATAACTGGTGGCATTGGTGGTGTTCATGTTCAGCATACGCCAGCACTCGGGCAGATAGTGCGTGCCGCCGGCGTATGCGGTAGGAGCGGTAACGCCCGTGGCATACTTGCCATCCTCGTCGCCGAAGTCGTCGAACTTCACCTCGTCGGGAAGCGCGGCAACAGCGGGACAGTCGGTGGTGAAGTCGGCGGTACGATCCTCGCTCAACGTAGAGGTATTGCATGAACAATTGGCACGCACATACACATGATAGGTTGTAAGAGGTTCGAGGCTCGTAAGCGTGTAGTTGGTACTGGTGGTTGTAACCTTGCTGTTGGCAGGGTCGCCAGCCTCGCCAGTACCCCACTCCAACTCCCAGGAGGTAGCCTGCCCATTGTAGCCGCCAAGGTTCCATGCCACATGCGCCTGGTTGTGACCCACATTGGTAATCGTGACATCGTCATAAACGAAGCACTGCGGTTCGAAACGATAGTAGCGATAAGCACCCGGCCATGTGTTTTTAGCCCACGGAGTATTCTTATCACCCCCCTCGCCAAACACAGCCGTGTGGTCGGTCATGATGCGATAGTATTCCCACACGCCACGCGAATAGCTCCTACCCTTGATACCTATTTGGTAAGCAACATTCATGTTGTAATTCTCAGTATTGCCATACACCATTTCTATCACATTACTGCCCTCGTACAGATGCACCTGGTACAAACCGTATGGAGCGGCAGAATTTTGGGTCTGCGAATGCATGTGCATCTCCATCACAAACACACGGTTGGGAGCCGTACCCATAGTTTGCACCTTCACATAGTCGCCTAAATTGGCATTAAAAGCACCATCCGCACCAAAGAAACAAATACGCGGACGCTCCTTATTAGCGTTCAACGGGGTGCTATAATCGTTGGTATAATCGGTATTACTCGCAGCCGAACCAATGGTACCCGTAACCAAACCAAAGTTACAGTCGCTGGTGAAATAGGCATAACGGTAGTTATCCCCATAGTCGCCAAAGTTAAACGGAAAGCCGATATTATACGCCTCCGTGTTGTAATAATCCGAAGCACCACCACTGACGGCACTCAGCAACGTGGGATTGTCCATCACAATCCACTTCGCCTCGTCCACGCCGGTGGAGAAGTCGTAGTACTTCAAAGACTGCTGTGCATGAACGCTCTGAACGGCAAAGACACCAAAAAGAACCGTAAAAATCAAAGAATTGAAAGAAAAACGTAAGTCGTATTTCATAGTATATTGTGATATATAATTGAGTATCAAAACAATGTGCGCAGACGCGTATACATATAATATATTTACAACCACGCAAAAATACAAAAAACTTTTTAACAAACCAATAAAAACATCAAAAAAAATACACACTATTTTGTTGAAATAATCAAAGACATATTACCTGTAAATCAAACTAATTAAAGTTATCAACAAAAAGCACAAGCAGCTTATCAACAGTGTTAAAAAAATAACAACAAAAAACGAAACTTTTTTGAAAAAACATGACTAACAGCAACAAAGAAAAAAAAGCCAAACCTAAACCCGAAGATGTCGAGCGGAACAATAGTAACAAAGCCCCAAATTAGCGTTTCGCTTGCATATTTGGCAGTCAACAAGAAAATAAATTATAACTATTTAACACTCTTGTCACTTTTTTTTTCGTATCTTTGCCGACTGCATGATAAGTGCCATTTATCCTGCCAAAATGCTATCGCTTATCTTGTTAGACAAAGTTTAACCCGCGAGGCAGGGCGCACAATTACAAAAAAAAATGACGATTTACTCAAACGTAACCAACAACCCCGATTTCGATTGGAGCAGCATCGACAAAAAAGAGGCAAAGATCAGCAATCAAGAAGAGCAAGCCTACGAAGCCACTTTTAAGTCTGTAACCGAGCAGCAGGTTATCGAAGGCACCATCGTAAGCATCAACGAACGCGAAGCCGTTGTGAATATCGGATTCAAGAGCGATGGCGTAATTTCTGCCTCCGAGTTGAAATACAACCCAGACCTGAAGGCTGGCGACACTATCGAGGTGTATGTCGAGAGCCAGGAGGACAGCAATGGTCAGTTGCAGCTCTCTCACAAGAAAGCCCGTATCCTCAAATCATGGGAGCGCGTCATCGAGGCATTCGAGAACGGCGAGATTATCATGGATTTTGTCAAGAGCCGCACCAAAGGTGGTCTTATCGTTGCAGTATTCGACAATATCGACGCTTTCTTGCCCGGCAGTCAGATCGACGTGAAACCTCCTCGCGATTATGACGTGTTTGTAGGCAAAGAGATGGAATTTAAGGTCGTGAAGATCAACCACGAATACAAGAACGTGGTGGTATCGCACAAAGCCATTATCGAGGACAACCTCAACGAAGAGCGTGCCAAAATCATCGCCAGCCTCGAAGAAGGTCAAGTGCTCGAAGGAACCGTCAAGGCTATCGCATCGTATGGTGTGTTCGTTGACCTCGGCGGCGTAGATGGTCTTATCCATATCACCGACCTCAGCTGGGGTCGCGTAAAGAATCCCGAGGACATCGTGAAGGTTGATGACAAAATCAACGTGGTTATCCTCAAATTTGACGAGACCAAAAAACGCATCCAGTTGGGTCTCAAACAGCTCACTCCTCACCCATGGAGCGCACTTGATCCTGACCTCAAAGAGGGCGACAAGATTAAGGGCAAGGTCGTGATGATGGCAGACTACGGTGCATTCGTAGAGATTATCCCTGGCGTAGAAGGTTTGATTCACGTCAGCGAGATGAGCTGGAGCCAGCACTTGCGCAGCGCACAAGACTTCTTGGAGGCTGGTCAAGAGGTTGAAGCCGTAGTGTTGAAACTGCAACGCGACGAGCATAAGATGAGCCTCGGTATCAAACAGTTGGTTCCTGATCCTTGGACCGCTATCAACGAGAAATATCCTGTCGGAAGCAAGCATACTGCTGTTGTGCGCAACTTCACCAGTTTCGGCATCTTCGTTGAGTTGGAAGAGGGCGTTGACGGCTTGATTCACATCAGCGACCTGAGCTGGAGCAAGAAAATCAAACACCCAGCAGAATTCACCAAGATTGGCGAAAATATCGAGGTTATCGTCCTTGACGTTGATACAGAAAACCGCCGCCTGAGCCTCGGCCACAAACAACTTGAAGAAAATCCTTGGGATGTATATGAGAGCGTGTTTGCAGTAGGTACCGAACATCAGGGAACTATTACTGCCATGAACGACAAGGGTGCTACCGTAACTTTGACATACGGTGTAGAAGCCTTTGCGCCCAAACGTCACCTCACCAAAGAGGACAAGAGCACTGCCCGCATCGACGAGACCCTCCCGTTCAAGGTAATCGAGTTCAAGAAAGACGAGAAGAGAATCTATGTTTCTCACACCAACACATTCCAGGAGAGCGAGGAAGAGCATCGTGCCGCTGTCGAGACCGAAGAGGCAAAGAAAAACCGCGCCACCCAGAAAAGTGTGAAAAAGATCAACGAAAACTTGGAGAAGACCACTTTCGGTGATGTGTTCGGAAGCATCCTAAACGACCAGAAATAATCATTGGAAGCATCTTGAACGGTTAGAAATAATCATTGGAAGCATCCTGAACGGTTAGAAATAATCATTGGAAGCATCCTGAACGGTTAGAAATAATCATTGGAAGCAGCCTGAACGATTAGAAATAATCATTGGAAGCATCCTGAACGGTTAGAAATAATCATTGATTATATTCAACTCAAAACAAAAATGCCTTGCCTTGCCGCAGGGCATTTTTGTTTGTTTTTATTGTTGTCCGATAAAACGGGCTGAAAGCCCAATGACCTTCATAGCCCAATGGCAAGCGAAGCGACGCCTTGGGTAATGCGTATAGTTTGTGTAGTTTCGCCCTGTAA
>JAGHVA010000278.1 GCA_018064565.1 Candidatus Colimorpha onthohippi | reverse complement strand
GTAGTACGCACTCGTAGTATAGGACTTAGTTTGTCAGAAAGATATAGCCTGATACGCCACCGTCCTACTACATTCCCGCCATTGCTGATGACGTTATATACGCCCCAGTCGTAGTTGGCACTGGTACCCGTCAAATTTGTATCAACCTGATTTATGGATGGACCAAATCCTGTGTAGTTGCAATTATTCCAGTTTTCTAATGCTTCTGCCTTTTTGGGGATATTGTAGATTAATCCCAAAATAAATCGTACCTTTGCAGCGCAGAACATTGTAAACAGTAAACGCAAATTCCTCTTTTACAAAGTATAGTATGGCTAACACACTGAAACTGCCAGTAGGCATACAAGAGTTTGAGAAATTGCGTAACGATGGTTATGTATATCTCGATAAGACTCCGTTAATCTGGAAAATGGTAAACGAAGGTTGTTATTATTTCTTATCCCGTCCTCGCAGATTTGGAAAGTCGCTGCTCTTATCCACCATCCAAGCGTTTTTTGAAGGCAAAAAGCAGTATTTTGATGGCACGGTTGGAGATCCTTTGTTTATTGCAACTGATGAAAGCGTGGACTGGGATTGGGAGGCGTATCCAATAATGCATCTGGACTTGAATACACAGAAATATGATTGCCCAGAAGCATTAGACAACATGATAAACGAATTTCTCTGCACCCAGGAGTCGTTGTACGGCAAACGAGAGAGTGAATGCGGATTTGGATTGAGGTTTCAGGGAGTTCTTGACCGTGCCTACAAGCAAACAGGCAAGCGGGTAGTCATACTTATTGACGAATATGACAAACCTTTACTCCAGGCTATAGGAAACAAAGAATTGCAGGATGAATTCCGAGCCACATTGAAAGCCTTTTATGGAGCCTTGAAGTCAAAAGATGGTTGTATAAAGTTTGCCCTCCTAACAGGTGTTACCAAATTTGGTAAGGTGAGCGTATTCAGCGATATGAACAATCTGGAAGACATATCGATGAGTCCACGGTTCGTTGATATTTGTGGAATTACTGAAAAAGAACTTACTACCCAATTGAATCCCTATATAAAAAAGTTGGCAGACAATAATGCCCTCACATATAACCATGCTGTTGAGAAGTTACGTAGCTTATACGATGGTTATCATTTTCGTGAGCATACTGATGGAATATATAACCCATATAGTGTATTAAACACATTGAAGGACGGCATATTCAAGAGTTACTGGTTCGAGACGGGCACCCCTACGTATCTCGCCACTTTGCTCGTCCTTCATGATTACAATCTGGAATACATGGCACAAGCTGAAGTGGATTCCGATGTGCTCAACAGCGTAGATTCTGAGTCGTCAAATCCGATTCCTGTCATCTACCAGAGCGGATATTTGACTATCAAGGGTTATGATGAGCGTTTTAACCTCTACAAACTTGGATTTCCTAACAAAGAAGTTGAAGATGGCTTTGTGAAGTTCCTCATTCCATATTATTTCAACAACAAGAGAACGAGGTCAGCGTTTGATATCCGCAATTATGTGATGGATGTGGAAAGCGGCAATGTTGAACAGTTTATTCAGCGCATTAGGTCGCTCTTTTCCGACACACCATACGAATTGATTAAGGATCTTGAAAATCATTACCAGAATCAGGTATGGCTGCTGCACAAGCTCTTGGGGATGTATGTGCAGGCGGAATATCATACCAGCGACGGTCGCATTGATATGGTACTTCAAACACCTCGGTTTTGTTATGTTATCGAGTTTAAGTTTGATGGTTCGGCTCAGGAGGCTTTGGATCAGATTTCAAGAAAAGATTACGCTTTGCCAATTGCTCTTAGCGGTCAGCAGGTTGTTCGCATCGGCATAAATATCTCTCGCGAAACACGTAACATTGAAGACTATAAGATTGGGTAAAAACAGATAAGGTGTCTTTTCCTAAAAATTGACTTGCAATATCAACGATTATGTGGAAATACAATTGCGAGAGGCGCAACAAGTAGTCCACGTTCAACCCATCATCTCAACAATTTTTGCAAGGTCTGCCTCGTGCATTGGGTGGTACATCATTAGAATTTTCTCATAGGTCTGACCATCAGCGTACATCTGTCTAAAACTCTTGGCAGAATACCATTGATAGTATGCCAGCACCCATCCTGCCCAATATTCAGGATTTATCTGATAGGTGATTGAGTTAGTCTGCTTGACTTTGAGTTCAGCAGTTGACTCGATGAGCATGTCTGCCATCTCCTTGCCAGACAAGCCAGTAAGAAAACGAGGATTGCCCATCGAGATTTGTTCTGCAACATGGCTGTTGGCGAAAAGATTAGAGAATTCTTCTGGACTCAATCCGTATTCATTGATGCAGAAATGTGACATGGCTCCAAGATTTCGCATTACATTCTTGAGATATGTTTCAATATAAGCGTGCATCATTGTTTTCCCATTTTTGACGGATAATATCCATTACAAACGTTCCTTCTTCTGGGTTAGATTCTCTTTTTAACTCCTGGTATTCAGAGCGAGCCTTGGTGTCACGCTCTTTATATTTTTTGAAATATTCTTCAGCCAAAGCGGGAATGGACTCCACGTAGGTTAATGCGTCAAAAGCTTTCTTGCTCATCAGCACTACCTGTTCTCCAAGTTTTCCTAACCTCATAGCTGTGCGTAAATCCTCCAATGATAGCGTGTTCTCTACAAAGTCATTTGCGTATGAGAAATATGAATCATCTGCACGATAGCCAATAATTACATCGTACTTTTTGTAGTCGGGCAAAAAATGCTCTAAGATATACTGCTTGGCTCGATTTGAGATGCCTTCTGAAATATTAAATGTGCGATTTTCAATCAATACCGATATCCAATTTAGGATGTGATATCTCGGGTCATTCAGGTAGAGGATAGTTAGACTATCAGTATCCAGCTTATATTTGTTGGCATAGCCATCTTTACCTACAGTACAAGCCCATTCTTTTGCAAGGTCTAAATCCTCCGTACAATAGAATCCTAAACCATAATCGTTGTACGGCTTACCCTGCCCAAAAGTCGGATTTGGTATTTTTATTTGCGAACCGTGAAATATTGTCATAACCTTGTTGGTCGAATAATAGGTTAACGGTCACGAACTAATGAATTCCAAGTTACAGTCTAACTGCATCTATATAAACAACAATTAGTTTGCTGTCTCTGGAAAAAATCATGCTTCGCTTAGCATTTGCACATGCAAAAGTAAGATTTTTTATTGAATTAGGTAAGGCGTTCGATGCATTTTTTTATAGGAATGAAAGAAAATGTGTATTTTTGTGGCGAAAGTTAGAAAAACGGACAAGAGTGTTTGTTTGGCTTATAGAAAAACGGACAAATATTGACAAATGATACATAGAAAAGCGGACGAATGGATATATAACCATTTCAGAAACACCAAGAAAGCGTTGTTGCTGACGGACGCCAGACAAGTAGGAAAAACGTATGCTGTGAGGCGTGCTGCGGAGAGGCTTGGAATGAACGTAAGCCCGTTGATGTGTATGTGCATCAGAAAATGATGCAGCTGGTGAATCTCTCTCTTAGTGGGCGGTATGCCTGCAGTTGTTCAGCTGATGTTTATTGAAAAGATTAAGAACGAGGGTTCCAAAATCTTTAAGTTGGATTTAGGTGGTCTGGTATAAAGATTGCTTAACCCAATTGATATCCAATATTCTGTATGTTGACCTTCAAAACTGTAAGAAGCGTTCTAAAATCGTGTGTTATCCAATTGTCCCCAAACGGACTATCTTTTTTTTGGGGGGGGGGGATTTTTATTGTTGAAGTTTGAGAAAAAAGTATTACTTTTGCAAACTTATATTATTGTTATCAAATTATATTGATGGCACTTGTTATTATTTGTGGATGAAAATCGGTAAGAGCGTGTGTTCTTATGTGTAATTTTATGTTACTTAGGGATATATGAGTATTTTTGATAAGCCGATCGCAGAGAGGGATGAGGCTTCTACTATGTCGAGTCGAGAAAACCGACCCAAGGGATGTAGTGGGTGCTACTTATTGAAAGAAAATCCAGTGAGTAACGATGGTTTCGAAGTGGCAAACCATGACACTATAACAA
>JAGHVA010000040.1 GCA_018064565.1 Candidatus Colimorpha onthohippi | reverse complement strand
ATATGTTATCAGTTGCAAAGATAGTTATTTTATTTGTAATATCATTCATTTATACCTTGAAAGTTTCTTTTTCATGGTAGAATTAACATTATTTGCCTGTTTAACCGTGCAAACCATCTCCCTTTTAAAGGCAAATATCAGGCTCTTTAACGTTTTGTGTGGGAAACATTTTGCGATATGGTGAAGAGTTACAGAGCCCTTATTAGTACAAGCGCTCACAAAGCAAATAAATTTTATTAGACTAAAAAAATATTAGTATCTTTGCGGTGCAAAATTGAGAGTAAAGATTTTGCTAAAAAGCGCATTTTCTGTGTTATTCCACCATTGTGAATCTGGACAATTCATATCCTTATGGAATAACGGGAGGAGGGTGCTCCACGGGTTGTATTGTATTTGATGCAATATAACACAAGTGGATCCGCAACCGCTCTTGTTTATTAAGGTTAAGGGAGTCCAGACCCAACAATGGATGAACAAGTAGCATCAATGGTTCGGCTCCACTTTCTTTTTTTTACCACTTTTTTTTATTTGTACCGAGCCAAAACGTGTTCTTGCATTCGCAACACACAGAGACAGATAGTGCCACACTCAAAGCTGTACTTCATAATTACACGGCTGATTGGTGTTTCATGGTCTGGTAGCGCACCTAATAAGACGTAACATCCTATCCGATTATACTCACGTTTCTAACATATTTACCAATCCATTAAACCCAACCGCCTATGAGATAAAAGCCAACCTCTTATGCGCACAAAGATAATGAATATTATCCTGAACAAAAGTCTTATCCACTTTTACGCGCCTTACCAAGCAACGGATTTATACAAGATTTATTAAAATCATTCTACAAACAAAAAAAAAATTATTACTATGAAAAAAACGTTCTTTTTGGCAGCGATTGCTGCAATTTCAGCTGTTGTTTTGACCTCGTGCGGTGGTGCTGCTATATCTGTAGTTCCACAAGCTACCAACACCATTGCAACCGTATCGTTCAATGACTTGAACTTAGAGCGTAATGACTACATGGTTATGAACACTATCTCGACCGAGGTTACGCTCACAGCACAATTCTCCTCAAATGAGATTAAGATAGCAGATCCTAACGGAGAATTCGAGATGTCATGGATCAAAAATGCTGGTGGGAAGGACAAAGAGGAGAAATGGGCTCCCAACTCTATCAAGGGTATTTTGTGTTTAGGCTACTTGAGCAACGACAACGGCGAACTGCTATCCAATGTCCTCCCTCTGCCTCATTGGATTGCACGGCGTTTGGCTATCTACCGCCTTATCAATGAAGCAAAGATTGCGGGTGGTGATGGCGTTATCGAGCCCGTGGTGTCAACAAACATCGGAGAAGTAGAGAAATCTGTATTCGGCGGCAAACAAACCGTAGTTTACAAAACGACTGTAAGCGCGAAGGTCATCAAGCTTAAAACCAATTAAAAACAACCCGCTTTATGAGGATTTTTAATGTATTAGCTACATTAGCAGTAGCGACATTGGCTTTTTCATCCTGCATGACGCAACAGCAGGTGGTAGCACCTCCGCAGGTGCACACTTTCAATCTTGCCCTTGTAGGCGAACCACAGCCAGACAAATACGCCAACATGGATTATGGTATCCGGCTCAATGTGCAGGATGCCCGAGCCAACCAACGCATCATCCAGATTTATGATGCCAGCGCCATCTCTATTCCTCCCGCACAGACCAATCCATCCATCACATCATTTGTACCCGAGAGCATGCGCAGATATATGCGTACGATGGGATTCAATTTAGATGCTGATGTTGCGACCGACTATCTGATGCAGGTAGATGTTAAAGAATTTCACGTCGATTATCTGTCTGGCACAGGCTGGTGCGGAACGGTCATTTTGAATCTGAAGGTGTATGACCACAACCGCACATTGGTTTATCCTTCTGTAGAGGTAAGCGGTCGCGCCAATGTAAGTGGGCCATCTAATTCTGACCAGGCTGCTAACATGGCAATCAACCGAGCTTATTCCAACGCTCTTGCTGATATTGATTGGGATAGGATAGCCTTCTTCCTGCACCGTGCGGATTCTCCTAAACAAGAGGCGAACAAGCAAGTACAAGGCGATGGCAACACGGCTTTGGAACATCTGGTGGTGCATTGGAACGTCAACTCTCGCCCACAAGGGGCAGATGTAGAATGGCGCGTTATCTCCAAAACTCCAGATGTCAAGAATCAAAACTACAAATATCTGGAGACTACCCCCTATGAGGGTTCAGAGACTTTGGACATCAAAGGGTTGACATTCAACAACTCTGGACTTGTGCAGATTGAGATAAAAGTCAGCAAAAAAGGGTTCTACTCTCAAACACGTAAATACGACGTCCGGTCGTTGATTGATGACAACGACGTAAGTTACATGTTCAAACTGGTTCCCGAAGAGGAATAAAACATCGACCTATACGCCTTTCCAACAATATAGGCGTATAGGTTTCTATTTTACTAATTTTTAATTTTTTATGTTATGAAAAAGATTATTTTGACATCAGCAGTGGCAATAATGGCACTTGCGTTTGCTTCATGTTCCAAAAATTGCACATGCCATGAGCGTAATTCTGGCTATTCTCAAGATATGGGAGAGATGTCTAAGAGTGAGTGCTCTGATGCGGAAGATGATTTTAGGTCAGAAGCACACCGTCAAGGTTATTATAACCAGAGTTGGACGTGTGAGACGGAATAGTGAGCTTTGGTTTTTTGTAAATCAGTGGGCTGGCTTGTATTGGAGTCAGCCCTTTTTGTTATCTTGATACCTGGATGCTCCGCCTGCTTTGTTTTTCAACAGTCATTATTCGCTCCCTGTCCATTGGCAAGGGGGTCGGTTCATGACCTTCGGTTATCGAAAACGTTTCGTTCTCATTGTGATGGGTTAGAAGCCGAAGGTGTCTCTAATGACTTTCTCAAAATGGGGGAAGAGCATTCCCATGTGATGTTCAATCAGAAACAATTTGAGGCAGGCGTAAGGCAAGATGCCACTATATACATCCTGTGGGGTGGCGTTCTCGCCAAAATAGCGGGTAGCAAGCTGGTCTTGGCCAAAGAAGTATTCATCTACAAACACATCCCACACTTCACGCGTTTGCGCCCCTGTAAGGTGGAAGGTCTGTGTGCGAAACTCCTCATCGGAGAGGAAGCAGACTATAAGCATCATGCCTATGTCGAGCAGTGGGCAGCCACGTGAGAAGAGTCCGATGTCGATAAAGTTGACGAGGTGGGGTGTGGATAGTGGTGCTCCGATGGGGAGTGTGGAGATGAGGTTGCCGATATGCATGTCGCCATGGACTGCAGTGCGGTGGTCGGGTATTCGGCTCAAAAAATCGGCCATCACGCTCTTTTCCCTCTCGCCAAACACCTTGTCTCCCTCAAGCAAAGTCTGAAACTGCGTTTTGGTTTCGACAAAAAGCCCATCGGGGCAAGGGGTAGCATGAAGCTGCTTGCAATAGCGTGCAAACTCGCGGCTAAACTCCTCCAAACGGTGGGGTTCGTCGGCTATCATTCGCGAATAGCTGCGCTTGCCAACTATGCGCCTATACTTAATCCCCAACCGATCCCCGTCGGTTACTAAACAGCCCGGCTCGGGCGACGGTATGCCGAGGTTATAGACCTTTTGAGCCACTTCCAACTCTTCTATAATCATCTGTCTGGGAAAAGAGTGATTGTATATTTTGAGCATCACGCTGGGGTCGCTGGTGGCGTTGTAGCTTTCACCATTGGCACCTTCGCCACTTTTCTGGTAGTCGTGGCTTAAATCTACAGTTTCAATATTCATCATTTTTCTCTCTTCAATTGCAAGTTTCTTTTATCAATAGGGCGCGCAATGTCTCAAAAGGCTCTTGGCTTGGTCGCATTTTGTGGCGGCATTAAGTGGGCACCCTACCTTTCCAGCAGCTGCTGCATAACACGCACGAGGCGTGTGTTGGTCTCGCTGATTTCGCCACTGCCGTCAACACTTACCAAAAGCCCCGACACCTTGTAAAAATCCAATACTGGGCGCGTCTTGATTTCATATTCCTCAAGGCGATGACGTATGGTCTCTTCGTTGTCGTCTGCCCGGTTGCTGATGGCAGCGCGTTCGTGAATGCGCCGCACTAATTCATCATGTGGTACTTCGATAGATATGACTCTATGCAGGCGCATACTTCGACGGGAGAAGACAAAATCCAACATCTGGGCTTGCTGTACTGTGCGGGGAAAACCATCGAAGATGATGGAAGGAACCTCACGGTTTGAGACAGTTTTGCCTGCAGCTCTGGCCTGCTCCTCACGCACTTTGTCCCATTCGTCGAGGGCAGGACCCTCGATGTTGGCTGTCATTGCCTGGTCGATAAGCTGCAACACTACCTCATCGCCTACCAGATCGCCACGTTGCATGATGGTAGCAACCCGTTTGCCCAACGGCGAGCCTTTTTCTACTTCGGCACGTAGCATCTCACCAGTAGAGAGATGCAAGAGGTTGAATTTCTCTGCCAGCAGACTGGCCTGGGTGCCTTTGCCTGCTCCTGGGGGGCCATAAAGGACGATATTTTTCATAGGGATTTTGGGGAGTTAATTTTTGTTATAATATTCTACCAACACTTATTTTTTTCGCAGTTGCAAAGGTACAAAAATTTTAACAAAAAGATTGTTTGAGGGCGGCAAAGGTCAAAAAAAGGGATTTTATTGCGATAAATGGTGATGGATGGTCATGGTGCAACCAAACGTTTTCGATAAGCCTATAGGGAGGCAAGAAAACGACTGTTGCAAGGCAACTGAACTTTTACCCTTAGGTAGAATTAACAAAAAAGTGTATATTTGTATGCTATTTTGCGTGTGTTATGCAATTCAAAGACATTAAAGGACAACAAGTTCTATCAAACCGCCTTACTCAAATTATTGATGCTGGGCGCGTGAGTCATGCTCAATTGTTTGTAGGCGAGACTCAAAGCGGAAGTCTGGCATTGGCATTGGCATACATGCAATATTTATGCTGCCAAGATAGGCAGCACTACGCTTCAGGCTCTGAATTGCGGGCGGATTCGTGCGGACATTGCCCCAGCTGCCAGCAATTTGAACAGCTCTCTCACCCCGACTTACATCTTTTTTTCCCTAATTTCACTACCGACCGCATCAAAACAAAACCTTCGTGTGCCGACTTTCAAGAAGAGTTTAGAAACTTCTTGAACCAGCATCGACAAATGGGGAGTGTGGAGCAATGGTATGCTGATATGGGTGTGGAGAAGCAGGGTGTAATACGCGTTGAGGATGCAACGGCTATTGAGGCGGCATTGGCTCTGAAACCTTACCAGTCGGAGTATAAGATGGTGCTGATATGGTGTGCCGACAAGATGAATGCAGATACTGCAAACAAACTGCTTAAAACTCTTGAGGAGCCAGACGGGCGCACACTAATCATCCTTACGGCAGATGCCACTGACCGCATGCTCCCAACTATCCTATCACGCACACAGCAAATTGCTATCCCATTTGTTGCCAACGACAGCCACCCAGAGAGAGAGCAGCTAACCGAATGGTTTGTGGAATGGATGCGATTGCTGTTTAAGGTGAATATGGTGCAACTATCGGCATGGGTGGATCGCATAGCCAAGGAGGGTCGCGAATTGCAAAAGCAGTTTCTCACGTTCTCGCTTGAGGCTTTGCGGCAATGTTTTCTGCAAAATATATCGGGAGGCACCTACCAGTGCACTATCGATTTTGGAGACCCAAAGTTTAACCAATCGTTCTATACCGTAATCACACGCAACAACATCGAGCTTATGACTACGGCGTGCAACAACACGCTCTATGCAATAGAGCGCAATGCCTACGCTGCTATTGCTTTCATGAATTTATCGCTAAATCTCAGTATATATATAAGAAAAAAATGACCGTGGATCAGAATATACAACAACCGTCTGCCGATATAAGCAGCAATCATACT
>JAGHVA010000017.1 GCA_018064565.1 Candidatus Colimorpha onthohippi | reverse complement strand
CACAAGGCATCTTTGTCAACTTCCTCAACGTCCAAAAAAGCGGTCGAATGAAAATACCGTTTGGAATTGCCCAAATTGGCAAAGCATTCCGCAATGAGATTGTGGCACGCCAATTTATATTCCGTATGCGCGAATTTGAACAGATGGAGATGCAGTTTTTGTACGTCCGGGTAGCGAACTGGAATGGTTCAAATACTGGAAAGAAGTACGTTTGAAATGGCATTTATCCATGGGTATTCCTGCCGAGAAATACCGCTACCACGACCACGAGAAATTGGCACATTATGCCAATGCCGCTACCGACATCGAATTCCAATTCCCATTTGGTTTTAAGGAGCTCGAAGGCATCCATAGCCGCACCGATTTCGACTTGAGCCGTCACAGCGAGTTCAGCGGCAAGAAGTTGCAATATTTCGACACCGAGCTCAACGAGAGTTATACGCCTTACGTCATTGAGACCTCCATCGGTGTTGACCGTACATTTTTGGCAATTTTTAGCCATGCGCTCAAAGACGAGACCCTTTCCGATGGTAGTGTACGCACCGTGTTGAGCCTACCTGCCAAATTGGCACCCTACAAAGCCGCCATCCTGCCATTGGTCAAGAAAGACGGTCTGCCCGAAAAAGCTCGCGAGATAATGGATATGCTCAAATACGACTATATGGTACAGTACGATGAGAAAGACGCTATCGGACGACGCTATCGCCGGCAAGACGCCATCGGTACGCCATTCTGTATTACTATCGACAACGATACTCTTCAAGACAATAGCGTTACGGTACGCCATCGCGATACCATGCAGCAAGATCGTGTAAGCATCGACCAACTCAAAGGCTTCTTGGCCAAAAATATGTAATATTATGCAACGAGGATTCGGTAGCGACAATCACTCTGGCATCTGTCCCGAGGTTATCGAGGCCATCTGTCAAGTCAACAGCAACCACGCCTTGGCATACGGCGACGATGAATACTGCCACCAAGCAGAAGAGCTGTTCAAACAACATTTCGGTGCTCAAGCTCGACCCTATTTCGCATTCAACGGCACTGGCGCCAATATTCTATGTATTGATGCTATGTGCAGGTCGCAACATGCTGTAATCTGCGCCGACACCGCACATATCAATGTTGACGAATGTGGAGCTCCGCAACGGCTGGTGGGTTGTAGGCTGCTCACAATAGCCACTCCCGACGGCAAACTGACCCCTGAACTAATCCAACAGCATCTGCATGGCTTCGGATTTCAACACCACTCTCAACCACGTGCCATCAGCATCACCCAACCTACTGAATTAGGTACGCTCTATACCGTCAACGAAATCAAAGCGCTTGCCTCGCTGGCACACCAATACCACATGTATCTGCATGTTGATGGAGCACGGCTGGCCAATGCCGCCGTAGCAACGGGACTTTCATTCCGTGAAATGACTACCGACTGTGGTGTAGATTGCCTATCGTTTGGTGGAACCAAAAACGGTTTGATGATGGGCGAGTGCTGCTTGCTGTTAAATCCTGAGTTGGATATAGACATGCTCTACCGACGGAAACAACTGGCACAACTATATAGCAAAATGCGCTATGTTGCCGCACAATTCATCGCCTACCTCAAAGATGATCTTTGGAAACGCAATGCCACACACAGCAACCAGATGGCACAACGACTGCTGGATGCTGTGCGACAAATACCTACAGTCCGCATCATGTATCCTGTGCAAGCCAATAGTGTCTTTGTCCAGATGCCTTCTCAGGTATGGCGAGAGCTGCAACAAAGTTGTTTCTTTTACGAGTGGGACGAGGCTCAAAACGTGGTTCGCTGGATGTGCAGTTTCGACACCACCGAGGACGACATCGCACATTTCTTGGCAACTCTGCAAACCATTATAGACAAGTATTCGAAACAAACAAATTGAAATAAAAATTAACCAATGAGAAAAACAATTTTAACCATTATGTCAGTAGCTTTATTTGCTGCCTGCGGGACCAAAACTCCCGAGCTCACATCAGGTATCGACATGACCAATCTTGACACCACCGCCAATCCTGCTGATGATTTTTATCAGTACGCTTGCGGAGGCTGGATGAAAAACAACCCGCTCGACGACGAACACAGCCGCTATGGTTCATTCGACAAACTTGGCGAAGACAACCAGCAGCAATTGCGCGACCTTGTAGAGGAGACAGCCGCAGCTAATAATCCAGCAGGATCAGTTGCCAGCAAAATCGCAACGCTTTACAATATCGCAATGGATAGCACCACCTTGCAAAAACAAGATGCCGAGCCGCTGCAACCCATGCTACAAGAAATTGCTGGTCTCAAAGACCGTGATGCTATTATCAGCAGCTTGCCGTCACTCCACATGAAAGGTATTTTCGCATTCTTCGGTATATATAACAA
>JAGHVA010000028.1 GCA_018064565.1 Candidatus Colimorpha onthohippi | reverse complement strand
ATCTCTGGGTGGTTTGGAAAAATGCTCTCTTCAAAGTCGTTTATCAGTAAAGTTCTCCAGTCCTCGATAGGGCGTTCAATGACGTCCATTAAATTGGGTGTATGTAGGTGAGGCTTCAAACTACGAGGCGTTACTCCTTGATAGGCTTCCCGAGTGCTTATGGAAACATCGGGCTTGATGATTTCAATCTTCACACCCTTGCTCAATAAATCCCATTGTAGGGGAATGATATATTGCCCGATGCCTGTTACATAAGAGGTGTGGTTCATGACAAAAAATGGGCAGTCGGCACCTATTAGAGTTGCACGATCCATCAGTTGCGTTATAGAAAGCCCCAATGCGAACATTTCATTGATCATGGTGAGTGTGAATGCCGCATCGGCAGAGCCGCCACCCAATCCAGCACCATAGGGAATGCGTTTTGTGAGTTGTATCTTGACAGGCTTGACAACTTGGGGAAATTCGTCATGAAGCAACCTGTAGGCGCGAATGCAGAGATTTTCGGGATTGTCGATATTAGAATCGTTACACACAAACGAGAAAGATTCTGCTATATCAATCTGAAGGTCATCTGTATAAGTGTCAGTCGGAACGAAGATACTTTCAAGTGTGTGGTAGCCATCGGCACGTCTGCTTAAGATGTGCAGACCGAGGTTGATTTTGCAGTTTGGGTGTGTCAGCATGATGTGAAGATTTTGTCAGGCACACATCGGAAGGTGTGAATTTGAATACATGTATTCTACCCGAGGTTTACTCTTGTTGTCCGTAGGCTTGTATGATTTGAGTTACCAAATGATGACGTACGACATCGGCGGAAGTCAGTTCAACAACGGCAATGCCATTGATGTTTGACAAGATGTGGGTAGCCTGAGTGAGTCCGCTTTGTTGATGGCGGGGAAGGTCGATTTGAGTGATGTCGCCTGTTACCACGAATTTTGAGTTTCGTCCCATACGGGTCAGGAACATCTTGAGTTGTGCGGATGTGGCATTTTGGGCTTCGTCCAATATCACAAAAGCATCGCTTAATGTGCGACCGCGCATAAAAGCCAATGGCGCAATCTCAATAGTGTTGTCTTCCCAATAGGAAAGCAGCTTTTGTTGTGGTACCATATCGCGCAAAGCGTCATAGAGCGGTTGCAGATAAGGATCGAGTTTGTCGCGTAGGTCGCCAGGCAAAAAACCGAGATTCTCGCCAGCCTCTACCGCTGGACGGGTCAGTACAATACGACGTACTTCTTTATTTTTCAACGCTCTGACAGCCATCGCCACTGCGGTGTAGGTCTTGCCTGTGCCAGCAGGACCGATGGCGATGGTTACATCGTTGTTTTGGATGGCTTGTACCAACTGATGTTGTCCTGGGGTGCGGGCTTTGATGAGGTTGCCATTACGACCATGCACAAGGATATCAGGTGTAGTCTCAGCTTCAGGAGTCGATCCTCCATTCTCAAAAATGCGCATCACGGCATCCTCGGTCAGTTTACCGTGTTGTTCGTAATAGCTTATCAAGGCTTGGAGTTTGGTCTCGAACAAGGTTATATCCTCGTCAGCACCTACTACCTTGAGCATCTCACCGCGGACAATGAGTTTGAGTTTGGGAAACAACAGTTTTACAAACTCAAGTATTTTGTCGTTGGTTCCCCAAAAAAGAGGATAGTCAATCTCAACTAATGATATGATCTTCTCGGACACGGCAGATTATTTCATTTTAATAAGAGCTGCTGCGCCGAGGATGGCTACATCATTAGCATTAAGTTGCGACATCTGTATGGAACAGGTGTTGTCAAAACTATAAAGTAGGTTTTCTTTGAATGCCTGACGTAAAGGAATCAAAAGCGGGTCGCCTACTTGGGCAGGACCACCCATCAAAAAGATGGCTTCAGGCGACGAGAATGCCACGGCATTCGCCATAGCAATACCCATATATCTCGCAGTCATGGCAAAAGTCTTCAATGCCAGAGGGTCTCCTTGGTTGGCGGCATTGCCGAGGTTGCGGCAGGAGATTTCATTGATAGATATGGAAGGGTCAATCCAACCCTCTTTAACGGGGTCGTTGGCATGCAGCGCATCGTGTTCGGCGCGTATCTCGCGATAAGTTTGGAGGATACCGCGGATAGAGGCGTAGGCTTCAAGGCACCCATGTAAGCCACAACTGCAAGTGCGACCGCCAGGAACAGCTATAGCATGACCGAGTTCACCAGCCGAACCAGTGCTACCCAATAGCAGTCTTCCGTCAACAATGATGCCGCTACCAACACCAGTTCCCATGGTAAACATGATGATATTTTTCATGCCTTTGGCACCTCCGTAAATCAATTCGCCATAGGCAGCTGCATTGGCATCGTTACTTAATACTACAGGGCAGTCAAAATATTTTGCAAACTCTTTACGGGCATTCAGCACTCCGCGCATGGTCAGGTTCATCGCATTTTCGATGCAGCCAGAATAATAATTGCCATTAGGGGCGCCAATACCAATGCCTTCCATGTCAGACAGACTCAAGTTATTACGGCCAATCATGGTTTTAATTTCGGATGCAACGGCTTGTACATAGCATTCAAAGTCGGTAAAACTACCCGTCTTCAGATTGCAGCGTTCCAATATTGTGCCGTTTTCGTTAACGAGGCCTATGTCGGTATTGGTGCCTCCGATATCTATACCTATTGAGTACATAATCTTGTTTGTTAAATGATTGTTATTTTACATAAATGATACTTGATACATAACGAGTTCCTGCGTGGTCAAACTGTCCATTGTCAGAAGGATAGTTGATTATACCTTGACGTCGCAGGTACATTGTGGTTGAGCCTCCTCCGTCTAAGTTGATTGCATCTACGCATCCGAGCCATCGCATGAGCGTTACGAGTTGAGGCAGCGTAAGCCCTTGTGCTTCGTTATAGAAACGACCGTCGGCTACCACTAATACTATGCTTCCGTCTTGTCTAATTCCTAAAGCGGTGCGGTTGTGACGTTGCGTTACAAAAGTTCGATCCATTTTTTGAGGTACGTCCTGATTGTTGTTCCGCAGCATTGGGCCAGCTGTCATAATATTAGGGTAAGGCATCGATCGCTCGTCGTTTATGGCGCTGTCGGGAACAGTTATCAGCAGTTGGTTGGAAGATATGCAAAGAGATGCGTACTGATAGTATTTGCGGTGGATGCTGGTTTTGAACTGGGGTACGTTGATTCCTAATTCTTTGTTGTTAATTCTGAGATAACAAATTGGATTGCCGTTTACCATGTCGAAATATGATCCATTGATGGCAGCCAAAGCGTCAAATCTCATTGCAAGCGTATCGGTTGTAGTTAGTATGGTGTCGGATGCCAGATGAATACGGTTGCGTTGGCTGGAGTCAATCTCTAAAATAGTGATTGTTTGAGGTGCACCAAAGAGATTCTTGAATTGATATTGCGTACATTTTAGGCTCTCAGCTGGTATAGGAATGCCGTTGGCTTGAGCAAAAGTGGTCGAGTCGTCATAAGTCTCGGGTATCGTAGTACGGGTAGTACAGCTGGTGGCTCCAACAGTACAAATCAAAAACAGGGCAAATAAAAGTCTATTCATTTTGTAGTCGTGTTGAAAACAAGTCTGCCACAGTAGTGAGATAATTTTTTGAAATGGGTATTTCGGGAATTGCATCTATCATCATTTTTGCTGTTGCACCACAAGAAGCTTTGCTTATCAATTGTACCTTTTGAATATTGATGTAGTAGGAACGGTGGCATCGTACAAGATTGTGCATCTCGCACACCGATTCCACACCTTTCATGCTATTGCGCAAAGCATATCGCATGATATTACCATCCTCCTCATATACCACGGTTACATAATTGCCTGCCGACTCAATGATATATACCTTACTTGCAGAGACCATGAGCCTTATTGCCCCTTTCTCATCAGCGAATTGGATGATGTCTGTCTCGTTAGGGTTTTTACCTTGTCGGAGAGAAACGATTGTTTGTTGAGCTTCGGCAATGCGATAGTCGCGTTCAATGCGCTCTATCAGCAGCCAGTAGATGCTGTAGGGGTATATCAAGACAGATGTTTCGATGAGTAGAATAGTAGGGAGTAGTGCGAAATATTCGGTGTGGTAGTATAGGGAAATGAAAAGGTCTGAAAACAATGTGATTGAGACGACTTCGGCCATTTGCCACAACAAGTATTCCATCTCGGAGAGTCTTGATGTGCGAGTCAAGATTAGCAGAAGCGTGCGGGATGCAGCTATAGTTGCCAAAATGATGGCAGTCAATATCGTTGTGCAAAAATCGGCATGCGCATTCCATTGGCTTAACGCGGAGTCGTCGTAGTTGTAGATAGGATGGTAGAATACTGCAAATGCCATCACAAACAAAGCCGTTCCCAATACGAAATACACGGTATTGCGAATACTATATATCTGTTTCGGTATTTTGGTCATGGATGGTTTTCTGGTTGATAATATAATGATTTACTTACAAATAG
>JAGHVA010000272.1 GCA_018064565.1 Candidatus Colimorpha onthohippi | reverse complement strand
GATTAAAGGAGAGTGGGTTTATGCATGCGATACGACACTTGGTGCAGACGATGGATTGGGCGTGGCTGCTGCTATGGCGGTACTTGAGAGTAAGACCATCAAGCACGGGCCGCTTGAGGCACTGTTTACTACCGATGAGGAGACTGGTATGACGGGTGCATTTGGTCTTAAAGGCAACGTTCTCAAGGGCGACTATTTGCTCAATTTGGATAGTGAGACCGAAGGCGAACTTTATGTGGGTTGCGCTGGCGGTATCGACGCTACGCTGAATATGCCATACGCCACCGAGCCTGTACCTGCCGACTATTGCGCTATGCGACTTGTTATTGGTGGTCTCCAAGGTGGACATAGCGGTATGGAAATCAATACAGGACGTGCAAATGCTAATAAATTGATGTTCCGCATGCTTCGTTGGGTGGCTGATTGTGGTATCCGTCTGGCTTATGTAGATGGCGGTAGTCTTCGCAATGCCATCCCGCGCGATGCGCAGGCTGTTTTTGTGATGCCTAAGGCTCACAAAGAGTGCATCATTGCGGAGTTTGACAAGGTGGCAGGTTGGATCAAGAAAGAGATAGCCACTGTAGAACCAGATTTCTTTGCCAAATATCAGGATGCAGAGTTGCCCAAAGAGGTGATATGTGATGCCGATACCCAAAAAATTATCCGTCTTGTGATGGTGGCTCCAAATGGAGTGCAGAGCATGAGCCAGGATGTGGAAGATTTGGTTGAGACTTCGCTCAACATGGCTCGCACAATTACTGATACCGACAGTAAGGTGTTTACAATCATGGGACTGCTTCGAAGTAGCGTTGATACAGCCAAAGAGGCACTGGGCGAGCAGATTGTCTGTTTGGCAGAGATGGTGGGTGGCACATGCGAACTCACCGGTGCCTATCCAGGATGGCGTCCCAATATGGAAAGTGGACTGCTTAAGACTATGCGCGATACCTATCAAAAACTTTATGGCAAAGAGCCTAAGGTGATGGCAATCCATGCAGGTTTGGAGTGCGGACTCTTAGGTGGTGTATATCCTAACATGGAGATGATATCATTCGGCCCGACACTTAATTATCCCCATAGCCCAGACGAGCGTGCCAATATAGAGAGTGTGAAAAAGTTCTACAATTTCTTGCAGGCAGCCCTCGAGGCTGTCCCTGAACGATAATCATTGCAGATTTGAATCGTTGATAGAAACGGGGTGGAGTTGTCTCTTCGCCCCGTTTTTTAGAATAGTTAGTGTTAGCTAAAAAAAAACGCATGTTTTTGACGGCCGAGTGAGAGTGTAAACTATGTTTGCGCTGATAATTTTTTTTTGTGTATAGC
>JAGHVA010000203.1 GCA_018064565.1 Candidatus Colimorpha onthohippi | reverse complement strand
GATATGCTCATACTGAAATACGCAGCGGTGTTAGAGCAACCTGGTCATAGCTCACACGAGCAGCCACGGTTCGATTTCACGATAATGGATGCAGAAGGACGTGAGATAAACCCCGCATGCAACTCGGCTGTGTTCATACCTGGCTATACGCAGTCGGCTTGGAGATCGTATCGTTCTATAATGTGGAAAGACTGGACCACCATAGGTATCGACCTTGATCCTCTGCATGGGCAGACTATCTATATCAGACTCACTACCAAGGATTGTGTCTTCTCGGCACACTATGGCTATGCCTATTTTGTGTTGCGGTGTACCAACAAGGCGCTGACATCCTCATCGTGCGGCTATGCAATCGAAAATACATTTTATGCTCCAGAAGGATTCAACTACAAGTGGTTTAGAACAGAAACGCCCGATAGTGTGTTGACTACAGCCGACAGTTTGAAGGTATATGAGCAAGGCAGTTATACCTGCCATCTCTCGTTTGCAGGAGGTGCCAGCGGGTCGGCGCAATGTGGGTTCGACCTGACCGCAGTGGCTGGCCCTCGTTTTGCCTTTGCCCGTTATGATAACCAGATAACCGATACGGTCAACTGCTTGTCGCGTATGCAGTTTTATAACAACAGCATTATTACCAACGATCCAGAACATACAGTGCTGACCAACCTACCTTGTGAGGAATACGAATGGTTTGTTGATGGAGAGTTATTTAGTACGGATGTAAATCCGTATTATGATTTTGAAGAGGGTTGGCATACGGTGATGCTGGTGGCGCGACTTAGTTGTGGCGCTTGTACCGATACTTTGACCAAGCGGTTCTATATCGGTGCGGCATGTTGGGTGTACGACACCGTAAGTTATTTCTTCTGCGATAGTGTGCGTCAACCTCTTTTTGATACAGTGATATGCGACACGGGTATGTTCAGCCGTGACAGCGCGAACCATACACATACGCTGATCCTCAGTATGTATCATACCACTTACGACACGGTGATGGATACTATTCCACAAAACAAACTCCCCTATTATCGGTTCAACGAGGTGGCTTTTGATAGTGATATGGTAGATACTACCTTTCGACTTGTAAATCATGGCAATTGCGATAGCTTGTTGCGGTTTTCGCTTATGGTGTGCTGGAATGTTGATACCACTTTGTACCGAGTTGAGTGTGCCGATGTGCTCCCGCTACGTTGGGGCGATGGAGAATTTAATGGTAGTGGCTCGCAGTGGTTCCAGTATTCCCGATATTGTAGAGGCGACAGCAACGTGACGCTCAATCTGCATATCAATCCGACATACCTGAACCCTTTTTACGACACAATATGCGACAACGATTGGAGTCTCCGGTCAGGGCAGTATTTCAATACGCAGGGAATACATGATGTGGTGTTGCGCACCATCGATGATTGTGACAGCATCGAGCGACTTTATCTCCAGGTAGATCCTACCTACGACCCCGTTGACCGTCGTGTGATATGCAGTTACGACTCGCTGCTGTGGCTTGATAGTGTGGTGTATTACCGTAGCACGCTGTCGCCGTATGTGCATCGGCTAACGATGCAAGGGTGCGACAGCAACGTGCATCTGCATCTCATAGTGCAGGAGCCTGTGGTGGCAGTGATAGGTACCTATCCCAACTCGGCATCGCACGACAATAGAGAGATTCAGTTGTACGACTATAGTTTGCGCAGCGAAAGTCGCATGTGGTACATGCGCGATATGGATTGCACATTGCCGTATGGGTTGTGCTGGCAGTCGTTGGGGAGTAGTAATAACACCTCGTTTATCTACCCAGCGGATAAGGAACGGGTAGAGATTATGATGATCTCGATTGATACACTCGGATGTGTAGATACCGCTTATCGTGTTATTACCATGGAACGCGGAATTGTGTGGATGCCTAACGTGGTTACGCCTGAGTTGCCAAGCAACAACGTGGTTCGAGTTCAAGGCGTCGATATCAACGAGTTTGTAGGTTATATCTACAATCGTAAGGGACACTTGGTGTGCAAACTCAACAGCATACAAGATGTATGGGACTGCACCTATAAAGGCGAAAAATGTCCGCAAGGAGCCTACGTGTATATCTTGAATTATACAACACGTTACAATCCTAAGAGTTGGCTTTCAAAGCAGGGCACATTCATTATAGTCCGATAAAGGTTTTACTGTAGCGTATTTTTGTAAAAATATTGTATCTTTGCATTTCTTTTGACGGTAGCCGAAAATTGCTTTTGGTATTGCTATATTGCTTGATATGAATCAGTTTAGGATAGAATGCAATGATATGTACTCGCAAGCTCGGGCAGGAGTGTTGAGCACTGGCCATGGCAATATCCCCACACCTATATTTATGCCAGTTGGCACTTGTGGTAGCGTAAAAGCTGTCCACCAGCACGAGTTGAGGCAGGATATTGATGCTAAGATAATCTTGGGCAATACCTATCATCTATACCTACGTCCAGGTTTGTCTATCTTGCGTGCGGCTGGTGGTTTGCATAAGTTTAATGGTTGGGACCGACCGTTGCTTACCGATAGTGGTGGCTTTCAGGTGTTTTCTCTCGCTGATAGTCGTAAAATTAGGGAGGAAGGTTGCACGTTCCGTAGCCATATAGATGGAAGCAAACACCTCTTTACACCCGAGAATGTGATGGATACTCAGCGGATAATAGGTGCTGACATCATGATGGCTTTTGATGAATGTTGTCCAGGCGATGCCGACATACACTATGCGCGCAAGTCGATGTTGCTGACGCATCGTTGGCTGGACAGGTGTTTGACTCGTTTCAACGATACGGAACCTTTGTATGGTTATCATCAGATGCTGTTTCCGATTGTGCAGGGTTGTCAATATGAGGATTTACGGAGGCAGAGCGCGGAGTATATTGTATCCAAAGATCCCGAGGGGTGTGCGATAGGTGGGTTGGCTGTAGGTGAGCCAACATCTGTTATGTATCGGATGATAGAGGTGGTGAATGCCATCTTGCCCAAGGATAAACCTCGGTATCTGATGGGGGTTGGAACGCCGCAAAATTTGTTGGAAGCAATCGAGCGAGGAGTGGATATGTTTGACTGTGTGATGCCAACACGCAATGGTCGCAACGGATTGCTTTTTACAGCGCACGGGACAATCAATATCAAAAACAAGAAATGGGAAGATTGTTTTGAGCCAATTGACCCAGAGAGCGGTGCTGAAGCCGATCGTGTTTATACGTTGGCATACTTGCACCATCTGATTAAGGCGGAGGAACTATTAGGACTACAAATCTGCTCTATCCACAACTTGACATTCTATTTGTGGTTGGTTCGTACCGCACGCAAGCATATCTTGGATGGAACTTTTATGCAGTGGAAGTCGTCCATCATGCCAGAGTTAGGTAAAAGATTATAGTAATATTTAATATAAGTATCAATATGTCTGAATTTAAGCGTATAGATTTAATCGATTGGTATAAATTCGGAGAGGGCAGCAACGCAATCGCATATAGGCATAAGTCGAATCCTACGGTGATGCTCAAAATGGACAAATATTGTCGTAAGGATTATATTGTCAACGAATTTTTACAAGCAAAACGTGTCTATGAGTTGGGCGTGCCATCACCAGAGATGCATTATATGGTTACAGATGGTCATAGCTATGGATATGTGTGTGAACGCATTCAAGGCAAAAAATCCTATTGCCGTTTGCTGGCAAAAGACCCGAAACGAATCGATGAGTTGGCAAAACATTTTGCAGAGCAAGCCCGTAAGTTGCATTCAATACGACTTGAAGGTGAGCCATGGAATAATCCAGAGTACAACCAAGAGCAGATTGCAATTGAGATGGTGGAGAAAACCCCCTATTTGAAATCTGATACCAAGCAGCGTCTGGTGGAGTTGGTTCGGTCTATCCCTTCTACACAAACTTTCTTACATGGCGATTTGTCGTTCGGCAACTTGATAACCACGGGAGAGAAGGATTATTGGATAGATTTGGGCGATGTGAAATACGGAAACATCGCATACGACCTCTCAAAGTTTCATTACAACTTAAATCTTTTCAAGGGAGGATTTATCGCACGTTACACGTTCCATAACAGCAAGAAACGTTGTCTTCAGTTCTACGATAAGGTAATCTTGTATTATTTTGAGAACGACGCAGAACGGGAGGAGTATAAGCGTAATGCGTCCAAATTGGATGTGGTGCGTGATGCTATTTTGTTGCGCAGTCGGTTTGCTGTGTGGTTGTTGTTGCCACGTATTCAGCAATATTTTGGCGATAAGCCAACCTCACGGTGGGCGTTATTTTTCAAGCTGTTCGGCAAGACTCGACCGATGTATTAAAGCATCGTAATCTTTACGATGGCATGTGTGTGTCGTCGGTCCATTCTCATCCCTTCCCAGAAGATTAGTAACAACAAAACTTTCTGGGGAGGGATAGCTTTTTTTATTTGTTAGGAAAAGTTTTAAGGTAAGCATCTATCGCTATTTACCTATGTGTGGTGCTGTCATATTCATGGTCTAAATCTCAAATATTATTTATACCTTTGCAATGTCGTTTGATGCGTTTTTTGTATCTATCTTGTTTGTTGTCAGTATGTATGTATCATATTGATGGATTTCGTGTATTCTGATTTGTGCGGTAAGGTGCTATACCTATCAGTGTTT
>JAGHVA010000245.1 GCA_018064565.1 Candidatus Colimorpha onthohippi | reverse complement strand
CCGACGACTTTTTAGCCATCGCCACCGCTTTCTAACCACAAGCACACAGCGATATGCGCTACGAACATTTCTTTGCTCAGCATTTCATGTCAAAGGAGCGGGGTTCGATGTCCGCTCCTTTGGTTCGTATTGCCGTATGCAGCATAGCGCTTGGGGTACTTGTCATGATTATGTCGGTATCTATCTTGCGCGGTTTCCAAAAAGAGATAACACGCAAGGTGGTTGGATTTGGGAGTCATATAGTAGTCCAAGGCTTTAACGGGGGCAACCAGTTCGAGACCCTCCCCATTAGTTGCCAGCGTGACGACAGCCAGCGGCTACGCAACACCGAAGGGGTAAAGCACTTTCAGTGTTATGCTACCAAAGGCGGCATGATTAAGACTGACAACCAGATACACGGCATTCTGTTAAAAGGCATCTCCTGTGATTACGACACCTCATTTTTTCACCGTTGCTTATGTAATGGTCGGATGATAGCACTGACCAACGACAGCCGGTCGCCAGCCGCCAACGAGGTTATCATCTCACAAACCGTTGCCAACAAATTGCAGTTGGGTGTAGGCGACAAGCTCCGCTCCTATTTTCTGCAGGACAACGGGTGCCGTGCTCGTGCATTCCGCATCGTAGGTATCTACAACACCGACTTGACCGATTTTGACAACCATTACGTCATAGGAAACCTCGTGCAAGTGCAACGCCTCAACGGCTGGGACGAAGATGAGGTAGAGGGTTATGAGCTACTGGTATCCTCTTTCGACCAGCTGCCAGCCATTGCCGACAGAGTACGCTATGGGCTTGGCTACGACCTGACAATTAGGACCGTTATCGAAAACAACCCAGCACTCTTTGCCTGGCTCGACTTGCTAAATTCCAACATCGTGTTGATTCTTTTCCTCATGGCATTGGTTTGTGTGGTGGCGGTTGTATCGGCACTGCTCATCATGATATTTGAGAAAGCTTCGACCATCGGACTACTAAAGGCTATCGGAGCATCAAACGCATCAATCCGAAGGATTTTTTTAATCCGGTCAGTAAAAATTATTGGTATGGGCATCGTTATAGGTGATGCCTTAGCACTGCTGATAGGCTGGCTGCAATGGCAGTTTCAGGTTGTCAAATTAGACAGCGAGGCATACTCAATGTCGGCAGTCCCCATCGACCTGAACCCTTGGATATTCGGCATCGTAAGTGTATGCACCTTAGTGGTATGCGTAGCCGTGCTGATTATCCCATCTGCCCATATCACACACATCACTCCCGCCAAGAGTATGAAGTTTGAATAACCAAACCTCACCCGTTGCTGGCAATTCATCATTCAACTGGGGCTTATATTGAACTTCCCAAAGAAAATAAACAAGAAAATAACGGAATGGCTTTTACTGAGCATCGCCATTCTGATGGCAATCTTTGCCCTATGGCAGGTCAACCATCTGGCAAGCCAGATACAGCGTGCCGAAGAGGACAAGGTGCGACTATGGGCGAATGCCATCAGCCAAAAAAACCAGTTAGTCAAATACACCGAGGACTTTTTTGCCCAGATTACCACCGATGAGCAACGCAAGATGGACCTCTACGCACAAGTGTTGCGCACGCTTGGAAATGAGGATTTACGCGCTGACATAGAGTTCTCGCTGTCCTATGTCAACTACATTATGGACAGCACCCGCACATCAACCATCATCACCAACCACGATGGCTATATTACCTCTTGTCGTAACATCATGAACGACAGCCTTGACGCCAATCTTATCGGGCAAAAATTAGAGGGGCAACTTCTTGAGGCGTTTTCTCAAAACCCTCCGTTCGAATATACCGTATGGGGGATGCAATTCACACTCTACTACAAAGAGTCTCAGATTTACAGCGACCTACGTCAGATGCTGGCCAGCCTTGGCGAGACATTTCTTGACGACATCACCAACAACTCTGTATTCGTACCCGTAATCATTGTAGATAGCCTACAGTCCACCGTCATCGGAAGCGGAAATATCCCAAACAGCGAATTCAGCACCCCACAAAAACTGTCCAATAAGTTGGCTTCGATGGCAGCCGAGAATACCCCCATACGGTTGGCAATGCCCAACGGGACGATAGCCTACGTCTATTACGAACAGACACCACTACTCAAAGCGTTACGTTGGGTTCCATTGCTGTACGTATTTATCGCCATCGTGCTGATTGTTACATCGTACTACCTATTCCGGACAGCACATGCCGTTGAGCAAAACCGGATATGGGTAGGCCTTGCCAAAGAGACTGCACACCAATTGGGCACCCCCATCTCATCGCTGATAGCATGGACCGACTATCTTGAAAACAAGACGATTACACCACAGTATGCCCAAGAGATTCGCAAAGACCTATCGCGATTAGAGACCATAACCCATCGATTTTCCAAGATAGGCTCCACCCCCGAATTGAAAGAGACCAATGTAGGCGATGTTATCCAGACAACCATTGAGTATTTGCCAAGTCGCAGCCCCACAAACATCAAATTTTTGTTACCCCAGCCCCACACGACGATGATAGCACCACTCAAGAACTCTCTCTTTCACTGGG
>JAGHVA010000209.1 GCA_018064565.1 Candidatus Colimorpha onthohippi | reverse complement strand
TCTATACAGATAGAGGTCGCCCTCACACACTGAATCATCTACAACCACCTCATCATCCTCAAATATCAATATCCTACGGTGGATTACACTATCGCAACCACCCACCGACATAAATTTCCTGCTTACTACTGTATCGCGCTCAACGAGTTCGCTATACCAGCGATAGGGACCGCAATTCAATATCAAACTGTCGTGATAATAGCTTGAGGAGAGTGTGAGATGGAGGGTTACGATACTATCGCCGCCATACTGGTTGAGGCCTACGTTATGTTCTACCTGAGTAGAACGGTAGAAGGTTTCGCCATACCAAGTAAAATTGTCGCAAGCGGTTGCGAAGGTATCGCCGGTATTGTCCAAGGCGATGTGCAGGTTGAGTTTGGCGGTGCTATCGCACCCCCAATGGTTGCGCAATCCTGTTTTTTGATATACACCGTCTGTATTGTAAGTCCTACCGTTCCAAGTATATGATAAGGGCGAAGTAACCGACTGCTCCGACACCGTTACAGGCTTTATATACCACAATTTCACCTCCGTTACAGGACACAAGCCGGTATTTTCCAGCACCCTTTCCTCCCTCACTGTAGAGTCGCCATAGTAGTAGGTATAGAGGCCATTGCCCATATATTCGCTACGGCAAGCCACAGGGAAATTAGCATTTGTTACCTGCGGGGGTATGGTTACACGGGGGTCGGCTACGATTTTGAAGTCGTCGAAACCTGCGCAGTAGCCGTTGCCCGAGCACTCGATTTTGAAGTAATAGGTGCCGCTGCTGGGCAAGGCAGACAGCGATACAGAAGCCTGCGTCCAGGAGGGCACAGAGCCACCGCCCGAAGTCCACAACTGATTCCAAGGTCCGCTGCCAGTAGTAGCGTAATAGAGCTTGACGGTGTTGTAACAATTGCCCGCAAGCGTACTGGAGAACGCACTTGCAAAGTAATAAAACGACAGCGTGATAGGCACCCTTGAAGGGTCGTACTGGATATTGATTCCTGTGGAAATCAAATCGGATGTTGTAGATGGGAAAGAGGTACTCATTGAACCCGTTTGCAGGTTGGAGCAGAAGTAAGCTCTGCTGCCTCCATGGGCACGAAAATTGGGGTCATCGAGACCCATCCATATATAGTTGTCCTCTCCCGACCCCACATCCCAGAAGCCATCTTTAGTCCATTTATTCTGCGTAGCATAACCCTCAAAATTATGATCAGCGATAGTTACTATCGATCCCCGTGTACCCGACTCATGCGGACACACCGTGTCGTATGAGGTAAGCGAGGGGTCGCTTGCACAATCGCATTGTAGTGTGATAACCGTATCCCACAAGCCACAATCGCTTACTATGTAGCAATGGTAGGTGCCTGGACCTGCACGTAATACATTCGATGATTGCACGTCAACCGTTGACGAAAGCGAATACTTGTAGGTAACACCTGACTGTGGACGTGTATTGAACGTGATAGTTCCCATGGTTTGCCCACATGGATTTACGACATCCACACCCGACACATGAATCGTATTCTCGGTAGCCAGTGGGTCAACATACCTGCCATACAACCCGCGAACCTCATCGTAAGTCAACTCCCTGTTATAAATTGCAATATCATCAATCTTGCCCGAAAACGCACGGTAACGATTCCAAGCTGTAGGGTCATCTAACGTGTCGATACGACCAATTATTAAATCAGCCAGATTGGCTTTTGCAAAACTTGTTGCAGCGTCTTTAGTTATACCTTCACCTTGATACAGCACGCCATTGATGTATAACTTCTGCTTGCGGTCTGAACTCAGCGTATAAACGCAGTGAATCCACTGATTAATTGAATAGCAGTTGTAGTTGGTCAAACAATTGTTGTTCAACATCAATATACCCTCATTCGTGTTGGTATAATCCACTTTAAGCGTCCCATTGGTCAAAGTAGTCTGGATTCGCCAACCCGATGGAGTATAGCATTCACCGTCGCCACCCTTGGATATAGGAACCATGCCCACGCCGTTATTAGCCAATGTCATGTAGCAATTTGTATCCGAAGCACCCTCATTGGTATTGATAAGCATCCAGAACGATATCGACTTCGCACTGCTGAAACGTAAAGCACTATTGTTTGCCACACGAATCCAGTTAGGATTGTTAAACCCACCAAATTTATAAGCCGACGCTGCGTTGCCGAACCTATCGGTAGTAAGCGATGGCAAAGAGCCACCAACCACAGATTCCAAAACGCCATGATTACCATTGCCCGACTGGTCGTTGGCATTGCCGCTAAACGGGTAATAAGCTACCAACCCATTGGTCGGAACCGTCTGCGATACAACACAAGCGGCAGAAAGTAAAAAAAGGACAAAGAGTGCAAAAAGTCTCATATCTATAACAATATCAAAGCAGTGCATGACCTGCATAAATCCACAGGCCACACAATGTGCCATTGCAAAAATACATTTTTTTGTCGATTTTTTCGATTGCTACTAAATAATTAGTACTTTTGCACGGTTTTTTTATCTCCCATTTTGAGCAATGATTACAAAGATTTACCCCCAAAATCCTAACGAGCGTGAGGTGCGCAAAGTTGCCAACATACTGGCTGATGGGGGTGTTGCCATCATCCCTACCGACACCATCTATGCCTTTGTGGCAGGCAAAGATCATCCCAAAGCGGTTCAGCAGATTGCACAACTCAAAGGGTTCAGTGTCAAGCAGGCTCGGTATTCACTGCTCTGCGACTCACTGAGTCAGTTGAGCGAACATGTCCGGCCGTTGTCGCGCGACACCTTTGCACTTCTCAAAGCCTCGCTTCCTGGTCCTTTTACCTTTATCTTAGATGCCAACAACAACGTGCCGCGCAACTATCAAAACCAAAACAAAAGCATTGGTGTGCGTGTGCCTGACAACGAGATTTGCCGCGCTATCATCGAGGCCGTTGGCACGCCATTGGTCTCTACCTCTGTACGCAGACTCAATGACGAGACCGAAGTCGAATATATTACCGACCCCGAACTTATTCACGAGGTTTTTGGTCGGGATGTAACTATTGTTGTTGACGGTGGTATCGGATTTGACGAACCCTCCACCGTAGTAGATTGCACCAGTGGGCAATTCGACATCATAAGGCAAGGCAAAGGAATGATTAACTCTTGATTTTTCAAAGCAACTATGGCTATCAAAAAAATTATAATTCGCAGTCCGAGATATTCAGGCAAATGGGGCTTTCTGGCACAAGTCATCGTTATGACATTAGCCTCGCTCCTATGCGATTGGATCCTGCCTGGTGTTCGGTTTGACACCCTTGGAAGTGCCATCTTAACAGGGCTGGTAATCTCACTGCTCAACAATTTTATCCGCCCCATACTCATCGTGATTACGCTGCCGTTCACAATTCTCTCCATGGGATTGTTTCTGTTGGTTGTCAACGCACTCATCATCACACTCGCTGCAGGGTTAGTCCATTCGTTCCATGTAGATGGTTTTGGCACAGCAGTACTATTCGGACTGCTGCTCACCTTGATAGGCTATCTGCTGGAACTTCCTAACCAATCCATGCGCCGCCCCCATTACAACCCTCGCGATAACGACATTGATGGCAACCTACACCGTATGCTTGACAGCGAGGACGACACTTACACCTATGCCGACTATGAGGAGATTGATGATGACGATGAGTCAAATCGAAAATAACACATATAGGTAACACATATAAAATCAATTTTTCGGAGTTACCTCTAACCCGTCAAACCATAAACATCATGCAAACATTTACCACTGTTGCTGATTTGCAAGCCGCTTTAAACAAGACACGCCAAAAGTATCAAGACGCCAACACTCCTTTCTCATTAGGATTGGTACCCACCATGGGAGCATTACATGAAGGGCACTTGTCGCTGATAACTCGGGCAGTGTCTGAGAACGATGCTGTAGTTATCTCCATTTTTGTGAACCCGATTCAGTTCAACAACCAGGAGGATTTAGCTAAATATCCGCGCACCGTTGACGAGGATTTGCAGTTCATAACTCAAGCTACTGCGGGGTTTGAGAACCTCTTTGTCTTAATTCCATCGGTTGACGAGATGTATCCTGCTGGTTTCGTAAAGCAGGATTACCACTTTGGCCCAATCGAAGAGGTGATGGAGGGACCTCGGCGTCCAGGTCATTTCAGCGGCGTTGCGGTAGTGGTACGCCGTCTGTTTGATATTGTAAACCCCCAACGAGCCTATTTTGGCGAGAAAGACTTCCAACAGATAGCAGTAATCCGCAACCTGATGGAACAGATTAAATACCCTATCGAGCTGGTTGCCTGCCCTATAGTACGTGCTGACGATGGACTTGCGCTGTCCAGTCGCAACAAGCGGCTTTCGCAGGCAGCACGAACCATAGCTCCAACCATCTACGATACCCTTGCTCAAGCTGTTGAGATGTCAGAGTATGAAGATATTGAGAGCGTAATCGACTGGGTGTTGAGCACCCTCGCCTCATTCCATGAGGTGAATCCACAGCCTGACGGCTTGCGGTTTGAACCCGAGTATTTTGAGATTGTAGATGACCGCACGCTACAACCCATCGAAGACTGGGGCGATGCAGAAGGGGTAGTAGGGTGCATAGCGGTATGGCTTGACGGCGTACGCCTGATAGATATGGTTCGCTTCAGGTAGAGGCTCTCAACCATAACGACGATAGAGACGCACGGCCATAACGACAATAGAGACGCACGGCCGTGCGTCTCTATCGTTATACGAGAAAAGGTATTTTTAATCAATTGCCTGCAAATCTGGCAATATGATTATCAATCTTTACACCTATAACATTTCACCGTCTCATTACCTTCATACACAATTGTCAACGACTTAGATGTAATGTCAATCACCTCACATTGAATATGATAATCCCAACCTGGGATAGCATACATATCAACAATTACGCTACCATTATCGTATTTCCAATAGCCAGAATATAATTCATAGCCATAATCACCACCGAATGAACCACCCGATGTACCTGAAAACGAACCACCTGATGTGCCTGAAAATGAACCACCTGATGTACCTGAAAACGAACCACCCGATGTCCCCGAACCATCATTCCCTCTTTCGCCACTAAACAACGAGAAACTCCCATCATCGTAAAACACATACACAAAGTCGTTCTCTCCCAACCAAAAGCCAACAATTGATTCCTTTACTGATTCTTCTGAATTTGAATTTGAATCAGTAGCGCTGTCTTTTTCGCACGACACGAAAGATACGAGACTCATTACAACAAGTGCTACAACAAATAATGTTTTTTTCATATTCTAATAAGTTTGGATTATAGTATCT
>JAGHVA010000252.1 GCA_018064565.1 Candidatus Colimorpha onthohippi | reverse complement strand
ATTAAGTTGTGCCCATGGTCTCCCTTGAACGCTACCTGCAGGCAGGCAAGTCAACTTGTGAGAAACGTTCTGTGAGCGTGAAGTGGATATTGTTTGGAAGTATGGCACAATTTGATGCCACACGAAAATCGTCTTCATTATCAAAAGAAAACAAGTAATCTTTATCCTTGTTAGCCAAAGCTTTTAGTATCGGTATTTCACCTTGGTTAAGGGTAAATTCTCCCGTAGAAAGATATCTTGCAATAGCCGTATGAGCACGAGATGCCACCGACCTACCCTTGTACATATATTGAGTCATTAAGTATGGTAACCAGTATTGCTCATCTTCTATTCGTTTGCTTAATGAGCGAAAGTAATTTTGATAGAATCTATGAAATTCCGTTGTAAGAGAGATTGTATCACTATCAGCCAATTTATCAGCCAAAAATCTTGACTGCAACTCAACCGTAATTTTCCCATTTCTAATAAAAATATCGTTTTTGGGCATCACATGATTGGCTCCATGAATGAATACTGGAAGTATATCAACGTTCAATTGCTGTGCGAGTTTGAAAGCACCTTGATGAAACCTACCTATTGAACCATCAACAGACCGAGTACCCTCAGGAAACACAAGGATTGAGTATCCTCTGGTTATTAGAGATTTTAGTTGCGGCAATATATTGTCATAACCTTTACTTACTGGTAAAAATTCGGCATAACGTATCATGAGACCATACATTGGATTCCGCCACACCCAATCGTTTGTAAGAATAACGAGTTTTGGACACAATTGCATGACACACAGCAAGTCAAGATGCGATTGATGATTAGCTACAATAACGGCTGGTTTAGAAAAGTTCTCATTTGTGTCATTCTCATAATCAAATGCGACTCCAGGTAAGTGGCGAATTGCGATTCTGGCACATCGGCATATCATTTGATGATAGCGTAACCGTTTCTTCTCAGAATCTTTGCCTATAAGGCGGTATAATATAGTACAAGGTGTGCCAACAACAAAAGTGAACAGAAAAAACATCAAAAGTAGCCATGACGTCTTTACTATGCTCAATAGTGTGATTGGAATATCTCGCTTCTTACCCTTATGAAAAAGCATCCATCTAAAAATCAAGGGAGGAAGGTAGCAAGCCATTACAACCACAATAATCATTCCAATTATAACCACCTCTGCAAGGCTACGCAAAGCTGGATGTTTGGCGAATATTAGGGTCCCAATACCCACAAACATAAGCAATGCTGATATGATAACACTCCGTCGATAACTCATCAGACGCCGTTTTCCATAGGCATTTTCATAAATAAGCCCTTCGGTAATAAAAATTGTATAATCATCGCCCTGCCCAAAAATGAATGTAGCAAGGATAATGTTGACAATATTAAATTTAACCGCAGCAATATCCATAATTCCTAAAATCCATAACCAACCAACAATCATAGGGAGAAAAGAGATAATAGCAAGTTCAATGCGGCCAAAAGATATCCACAGAAAGGCAAAAACCACAAAACCACAAACAAAAAGAATATAATTAAAATCCTTATTGAGCGATTCGGTAAGACCCACACCAATATCGCCTATGTCAAAGACAAAAGAATTGTCATCATTTATAGCCGTGCGAAGAGAATCTTTTATACTATAATAATCACTCTTTGGAAGCAGCACCATAGATAGGACTCTATAAATACTATCATTATGACCAATATAATTAGTCGCAATATTTAGCAGAGGGCTCATGGACGCCGGATCGATTGGAACATAAGAATCTGCGATTTGGCCGACAAAACTGGAGAATGTACTATCCGAAAATCCTATTTTTCTGGCAGCGGCAGATAATGAACTGCCGAGATTTGGATATTTGGTTTGAAACAATATCCAACCTCTGAGATTGTTTTGCTGCTGTGAAATACTGGGAATAACCTGTTGTATTCCATGTATGCGATACTTAGACAAAAAACAAGAATCATAGAAACTACTATTGTTGATAGCAGCATCAAGCGAACTGCCTTCTGAAACAAAATATTCAACTACAAAATTAGTATCCTCCACTGAACTATTCAACAATGCCAAATCAGACTCTTGCTGAGCTGTCATGTAGTTAATACCATGTAAGTCAGAATCAAATTGCGTATGAGTACTCAATATACCAAACACAATAGTAGCAACGACAACAAGCACCAAGAAGCATATTGAAAACTTCTTATTTTGAAACACTACGCGACCTAATACTCCTTGCTCAAGTTCTATTGACGTACGTTTTCGATGATCCAACCAGCCTAACGGCTGAAAGCGAAACGAATGTTTAGATGTACTTGGCTTTGCTAATAGTGGTAAGAATATCAACACGAAAATGATTGTACCAATCAACAACAAAGAGCCAAACAAACCTAAATCTCTCATCGCATCTGCTTTCACAAATAGCAAGCACGCAAACGCAGCCACAGTCGTAACATTACCCGTGACGAGCGGTTCTACCATTTCTTTTAAAGCATCTCGACGACTTGCTGTTTCATTTAGATGATCAATGAAATGTAACGGATAATTCACTGCTATGCCAACAAGTACAGAGCCAATACCAATTACAATAATGGAAACCATCGGTTTTACCAACGCAATCAAGGCCAATGCAAATAGCCAACCTGACAACACTGATAATCCTAATAAAAGTATATTTCTTTTCTTACGTATTGAATAAAAAAGGATTATCAATATTATTACAACCGAAAGTATGATAGATTGTGTACTATCATGTTTTATCTGATTCGCATTACTAACTGCAATCAACGGAGCACCCACTGCAGTAATACTGACATTGGGATAATGTTGCATGGTATATGCTATTACTGAATCAATTCTTGCTGCAAGTGCAGAATTATTTTGAGTATCACCACTTCCCCAAGGGCTATCAATAAATGAAAGAGCATTACCTTCCGTATCAAAGATTACATTCTCATCGATATCAAATATATTGGAAAAGTTTAACTTAGATAGCCGTTGCAAAGCTGGAGAAAAAAGATTTAGCGGATCTGCAACAATATTTTCTTGAGTAAATGCGCCTATGGGGAGCGAAAGCATTTGCCTTACACTATATAAACTATTTTCAATATATAATGGATCTGACAAGAGAGAATCAATACGCGCATAATCATCTGGAGTGAGAAAGCATCCTATATTACTGCGCATATAGTTTATCGCATCAAAGACAACATCTTCATCTACAAAAAATTGAGTAGAAACATCTATCTTATCGTTTTGAGATACACTATGCCAATAATTTTCAAAAGTCTTGATAGCATCAATAATCTCATAATGACAATCATTGGTGCCATTTGTATGAAAAATGAGTGTAATCCTGTTTTGCCCTCCCATATCGTCATATACCGACAGATATCTTTCATCACCATCAGTATGTGGCAAAAACGATGTAACATCCTCTGTGTAACTCAGGCGAACACTCAAGAGGACACACAACCCCAGCAAACAAACCAACAAGACACACGAAAATATCTTGTGATTCGAAAGGCAATCATAAATATGGAGAAAAAAACTAATCATATCTTAAAGTGTCTGCGAATAATTGCAGAAGGATAACCATATATTATAGCCATAAAACAAAGAACCGTATTAACAATAAAAATGCGAAAAAAATCAGCAAATGGGCGAAAATGACTAACTCTATCACCCTGAGGTTCATAGTTTACCGAGATTGGTACTGAAGTAATATTGACGCCAAGCCAAGCAGACAGAACCAAAAGCTCAATTTCTGCCTCATACTTATTTGTAATCCATTTTATACAAGGCAATGCATTGAGTTGATAAAGACGAAAACCAGTTTGAGTGTCACCAAGACAATGACCAGTCTGAACCATAAACCAAAAATTAGAGAACTTATTGGCTATCGTATTCTTGCGCGGCATACCAACCGACTCAAGGTTGCGAGATCCAACAATTAGGACTTTCTCACTTTGATGCCGTTGCGCTTCTGCGACCAACATACAAATCTCTTCTGGATAATGTTGTCCATCCGAATCAATACTAACTGCATAGTCAAAACCTTTTTTCAAAGCATATCTTAAACCTTTTTTCAAAGCATATCCCTTACCTCTATTAGGCATGTATGAGATAACATCAATGCGACCTTGCAGATTTAGAAGAAGTTCTTCTGTGCCATCAGTGCTTCCGTCATTAACCACTATTACATGATCACATTGCGATAGCGATCGATTAACCACCTCCACTAATGTGTTCTCATTATTATATGTTGGTATTATTACGCAATAATTCATACAATTACACTTCAGCATAAGTCATTGACATCTTGGCACGAATAATCCCAGACGATACAACCTCCACTCTGGTCTTGCCTGTCAACCAATCCACGTGAATATCAAATAGAATTTCTGAATCAACATCGGGCACCACCATTGACAGAAACTTTACATTCTTAAGATTCTTCAAGAGTACCTTTCGACCTGACACATACTCAATCAATTCGCCTACAGCCATTACAAGACATGCCCCTGGAGTTATGGGTGCACCTGGAAAATGAGCTTTATATATGATGCTATCCAGTTTTGGACAAAGCCTAACTATATAGTTATCGTCAATGGCTTGTACAGCTGATATAGAAAATAGAGTTTGCAACACTTTCATAACTATTGAACTTTGACCTCCGAAAATAGGATAGTAGTTTCAGATTGTTTTTTTTCAGTGAGTATAAAACTGTCTATGTGATTGCTTTTCTTATCAAAAAAAAGGCTGATGCAACTAAACAACTTGCAGAATCTCTTATTTTTGGGAGTCAAGACCACTTTATATTGAGTTCTATTCTCGCATATAACAACATCGTAAAGCCTTTTATCTAAAAGCACATTGTTTGTACTGAACTCCATCACCATTTTCATAATATCACCCACCATGCGTTGCTGTCCATAATTTTGACGCTGAAGTTTTCCATCTTTTAACACACAAATAGAATCCCTTATCATCTCAATAACCAACTTATAAGGAGCAGTATATTCCCAACGGAAATAATCAGGCTTTTTTAGACGCATAACTCCCTCTGACTTGACAGCTTGCTTGAGGTAAGGAGAACTCTTTGTTTGAACAAATTTACAATCAACAACACTAACATTATGAAGACAATCCGTAAGCGCTGTTACGACTTGCGACTGAGTCTGCCCAGATAGTTCAACCCACCGTTGAGCAAATGATGACAACGAAAGAGCAAACATAAGTATAGTTAGACTGACATATTTTTTCATAATCATTATTGCATTACCAAGATACAGCCACTTACGATCAACAGAACTCCCACCCAACGGATAATAGGTATAACCTCGCCAAAAATCCAAAAAGCCGCAAACACCCCAAAAATATAAGTAATTGCTGTGAGAGGGAATGCTTGGCTGAACGGGAAATACTTAAGAATATACAAATATAACACAGTGGCGATGCCAAAACAAATTCCACAACCAAGAAGCCACCAATCTGTAAGTACCGCAAGAAAATACCTTTTACCCCACGTGAATTCTGGAAGTTTTTCCAGTGCTATCTTAAGCATCACATGGCCACCAGAAAAGAATATCGATTGAAAAATTACGAATATCAACAATCTACACATTACACTATCGACTTAAGAGGGTAAATGAGTAATTATTATTATCATCATTATTGAATACAAACAAAGCATTCACATCTTTAACCACATGATGTTCATTTACAAACATTGATTTTGGAATTTCATTTTCATCTATACAACAAGCTGCGGCATAAATACCTAAACCAGATGCGGTAAAACTTTCACCAAATATATGTTTGTACTTTAACATTGGCAATTGACCGAAAATTTCGACACATTCCTGTTGGTAGCATTGATTATTATCTTCAGTTTGGTTTAGACCAATAAAGACCCCAGATATATCGCTAAAGGAAAGTCCATTTCTTTTTAGGATAGAGATGACCACTGCTTTTGATTGGGCAATAGTCGGTTTCCGAATTATCTGAATATCTAACAAACGACAAAGGGGCTTGCTTTGAGTTGTTGTGTTATTGCCAAGTACAAGAGAGGTTGCGCTTTCGCCAAAAATCAAATCCTTACGACCGAAATAGCCACTTTTGTCAATAAGTTTGAAACATGTTGGAGTAAATTCATCAAATCCGCCAACCAACGCAGAGCTAATACCACCACTATGTATCTGTATAAATGCATCCATCAATGCACTATCAAATGAAATAGTTCTGTGAGCATAGGTAGCATTATAACCATGACATTTGAGATGTATGGCAATCAACGAACCAATTGCATTGTGGGTAGATTGCATAAAAGAGGTAGGCTTGAGGAATTGCTCTCCATTGCGGCACATTGAATCTAAAAACGACTCAGTATTTTCCATACAACCAAGTCCCGTTCCTGTAACTACAGCATCCAAATGGGCTATTTCAGATTGAGACAAAGCCAGTTTTGATACTGCAAGTGCACGCTTAAATAGCCTACACATACGTCGTGCATCAAGTGACTGAATGTAGGAACTATAGTCTGGATCAATTGCCTTATTGTTCAGGTTGCCATACCGAATAGGTTTATTCATCCAATTACGGCAAAGAGGTTCTTGGATGGAAATCTGCTGTGCAGCATAGACATAGACTGGATGAATATTATTACTATCTTGTATATCAAGACACGCTTGATTTGCATGTGCTAATAACAACGAGGAATCATTACCTCCAAATCCAAACGAATTGCACAGGACATATCTCAAGTCAACATTTTTCATTATAGCACTAACTGGAAAAATACAATCTGCCGCACCTGAGAAGTTGAGGTTGGCTGGAATAAAATGTTCCTGCATTGCAATTATACTCAAAACAGATTCGATAGCACCTGATGCGCTTGTGGTATGACCAGTAAACGACTTTGTAGAAGACACATGAGGCAAATGGGAACCGAATACTCTTCTCATAGCTTCACTTTCGCTGATATCATTGACTGGAGTACCCGTTCCATGAGCATTGACATAATCGACTTTGTTTGAGTCAACCATACCCATACAAAGTGCTTTCGTCATAGCTTGATATGGTCCTTCACCATTAGGGCTGGTTGCCGTTTGGTGAAAAGCGTCACAAGTGTTGCCGTATCCAGCAAGGATAGCCTGCGGAATTGCTCCACGCTTGGTTGCATGGTCTGCGCTTTCTAAAACCAAATAAGCCGCTCCCTCTCCGAGATTAAGTCCTGCTCGGGTACAATCAAATGGTCTACATGGTTTGTCATCCAAAATACGCAAGGCATTAAATCCGTTAAGATGAAATTTTGTAACACACTCACAACCTCCCACAACAGCTATTTCGCAGCGACCATCAGCAATCAACTGTGCACCGCATATTATGGCATTGGCCGCCGATGAACATGCAGTAGATAACGTAGTAACAAAGCTAAATTCGCCCACCTGATTTGCTATCATTTCTGTGCATGCGCCACAATCGTGCAACTTTATATATTCGTTACGGATATTTTGAT
>JAGHVA010000279.1 GCA_018064565.1 Candidatus Colimorpha onthohippi | reverse complement strand
TGACACAACCCCAGCGCTTCCAAGGCTCAAACCCTCTATTTTTGCCACACGCGACCAACTGCCCCACCTACAACAGCCAGACCTTGTAAAATTGGATACCGAATATGCCCAAAATTACTCCACTACTATCGACATCACTATCCTGATACGCAACATAACACGAATTTAACGGTTTATATAAACCAATCCTGCCTACCAGCAAGGCGTAACATAGCGTAAGCGAAGTTCTCGCCATGCCGAGACGCAAAACGAGTATTACAAACAAGAAAATAAACGATAATATACCCTATACCATGACAATACCAGAAACAATCAAAGACCTACTATCACGGCGCGATGCGCTGAAAAAATACCTTGATATAGACCGATTGGAAGCAGAAATCCGTGCCGAGGAGCAAAAAACAGAACAAGCCGACTTCTGGTCCGACCCCAAAGAGGCACAAAAGGTGATGAAGGACATCAAATCTAAAAAAAATTGGACCTCATCGTTTGCTACAGTGGCGTCCAGTTGTGAAGACATGATGGTATTAGGAGAGTTTTTTGACGCTGGCGAAGTAGCCGAAGAGGAGATGTTACAGCAGTTAGAAACGACAACCAAACAAGTGGAAGAGCTGGAATTCAAAAATATGCTTCGCAACGAGAGCGACAGTTTCGATGCCGTGTTGAGTATCAACGCAGGCGCAGGTGGTGTGGAGGCACAAGACTGGGCAGAGATGCTCATGCGCATGTATATGCGCTATGCCGAACGTACTGGCTACAAGGTTGCAATCAGCAATAGTCTTGATGGCGAAGGAGCGGGAATCAAGAGTGTAACCATGCAGATAGAGGGCGATTTTGCCTACGGATACCTAAAAAGCGAGACTGGCGTACACCGATTGGTGCGCGTAAGCCCGTTCAATGCACAGGGCAAACGGATGACATCGTTTGCGTCGGTAAGCGTTACGCCTTTGGTTGACGACACCATCGAAGTAGTGGTAGATCAATCCAAACTAAGTTGGGATACCTTCCGCAGTGGCGGTGCAGGCGGACAGAATGTAAACAAAGTAGAAAGCGGTGTACGCTTGCGTTACCAATACAAAGATCCATACACTGGCGTTGAAGAAGAGATACTAATAGAGAACACCGAAACACGCGATCAGCCCAAAAACAAAGAGAACGCCCTACGCCTACTGCGCAGCCAGCTTTATGAGCGCGAGATGCGACACCGAATGGAGGAGCAAGCCAAAATCAAAGCCAGCCAAAAGAAGATTGAATGGGGAAGCCAAATACGCAGTTATGTAATGGACGACCGCCGAGTCAAAGACCACCGCACCAACTATCAGACTGGCGATGTTACGGGAGTGATGGACGGCAAAATTGAGAACTTTATCAAAGAGTACCTGATGCAATTTGGCGGAGAGTAAAAATTCCCACACCTGCATAACACAATGGCGGATTCGACTTATAGTCTGAATCCGCCATTGTATATTACCCTCACCACCTCCCAACAGCAAACGGTTGCAACTCACAATGGCATCCACTTCTTGTTTAGGAAGCCAACATTTATGATTTTGAGACAATCTGTACAGCACAAAGAATGTCTGTACAGCAATGTATAAATCTGTCAGCGTAGAGAGTATTAAAGGTCATCATCGGCATAAGATTCAACCCGCTTATGTAAGCTTATATCACGGTATATCATCGAGAGAGCATGCTCCGATGGGAATTGTTTGTTCAATTCGAGCGAGAGTATGGTGCTGTTGTCCTTCCACTCTGCCATTGTCCCGTTTTCGTCTGTTACCGTGAATGGTCTGTATTTTGATTTCAGTTTCAGTTTAATATTCTCAAATGTCTTTTGCAGTTCCTGTATGTTGCCATTTTTATGAAAACCTACAAGATATAGACTTGAGTCCGGCGATGTCTTCACCGTGGCGCTGTCCCATAGTTCGCCACCAAATGTTATCGTGCCAGAATTGAAAGAATAGGTATTTCCGAAACGATTGGAGTGCGATTGCATCGATAGTCGTCTATCGGCGTATTTGGAGATAGCGTCCATTATTTGCTCTGCCGAATATTCCTGTTGGAAAGAGAGACCAGCTACAGTCCTTTTCAAAGGAGGAAAAAGATTCTTTGCCGCAGAGATAGCGTCTGAATATCCTTGTTTCGCTGCTTTGTCGTTCCAGAATATGGCTTTCTCGCGTGATTGTTCCACACCGTTACCCTTTTCGTAGCAGACACCCAAATTGTATTGGGCTCCTGCATCCCCCTGCTCCGCCGCTTTGGTCCACCACTTCACCGCCTTTTCGTAGGACTGCTCCACGCCTTGGCCGTTATCGTAGCAGTAACCCAGATTGCATTGGGCATCTGCATCCCCCTGCTTCGCCGCTTGGGTGAACCACTTC
>JAGHVA010000110.1 GCA_018064565.1 Candidatus Colimorpha onthohippi | reverse complement strand
CTATTAGTTTGACCCGTAGATTATTTCGAGGTTTTGCTTTTTTTTGTTGTATCTTTTGCAGCAGACTTTGCGGTACGCTTGACCGGAGTCTTCGATGACTTCGATTTAGACGACTTGGTAGATCCCGTTGACGTCTTCTTGCCCGACGAAGTTGCCCCAACTACGGAGTTAGACACAGAGGCATCCTTAAACACACCATCTCCCGATATAAACTCTGCCTCCAAAGCTTGAAGATCCTCTAACGTTGGCTCCTCTAAATCTGGATCGTCATCGAACTTAGATTCTTCAAAATCATCATCACTGTCGTCGTCGTCAAGATCGCTATTCAGTTCATCACGCAAACTGGAGAGATCCACATCACTCATACCCTTCTGTTCTCTGTCTAACAGCACATCATCTTCATAATTGCCATGACGAAGCACCAATTCTGTATGGTTATTTTCATCAGATTCAATCGAATCAATCGAATTAAAATCATCATCCTTAGATTCGTCGCCATAAGGATCTGGATCCACCTCATCGGTAAGTCCCGTATCAATTTTAACATCCAACTTAACCATATACGAGGTATCCTCCGTTTCTAACGGCACAACATAGATTGCATCGCCATTAGGCTTGATCGTCTTTTGGATAAATGCATTATAACCTTCTGGGTATGTCTCTTTGAGCAGTTCTTTTAGATCGTCAGATAGATTTTTCAAACTGACAATCAGTTTCTTTTTTCGATTATTGGAAGTATTCATGGTAGAAAATTTTGGTGCAATTATACGACTTTTTTTTACAAAAAAGAAACACATTTTGTCATTCCGACAAAACTATCGACTCATCGTCCTCCACTTTTAGATTCTGCATAATAAAATCCCTTCGATCGGTGGTATTCGCTCCCATGTAAAAGCGTAACACACCAGGGATATCAAAATCTTTATGCAACAACACGGGGTCAAGACGCATATCTTTGTCTATAAACCCCTTAAACTCATCGGGCGAGATTTCGCCAAGACCCTTAAACCTTGTTATCTCTGCATGAGGAGTGCTATTCAATGCACTGATTCGCTCCTCATCGCTGTAACAATAGTGAGTTACCTGCTTGTTACGCACCCTAAATAGAGGAGTTTGCAGGATATAAACATGACCGGTTCGGATCAGTTCTGGATAAAAACGCAAAAAGAAAGTCAGCAACAACAACCGAATGTGCATACCATCCACATCGGCATCAGTAGCTATCACCACATTATTGTAACGCAAATTTTCCAAACCGTCATCGATATCCAACGCATTATGAAGTAAGTTCAACTCCTCATTTTTATAGATATCCACTTTGTTAACCGCCACGGTATTCAGTGGTTTTCCTCGCAAGCTAAATACCGCCTGCGTGTCAACATCTCTGCTTTTGGTAATACTGCCCGAAGCCGACAAACCCTCTGTGATAAAGATAGTACTCTCCAAACGGCGGGAGTGATTGCTGTTGTAATGCACATGACAATCTCTCAACTTGCTGTTGTTCAAACTGGCTCTCTTACTCGCCTCACGTGCTACTTTTTTGACTCCTGCTATCTCTTTGCGTTCTTTCTCGTTCTGCAAAATCTTGGCTTTCAATATCTCAGCAGTCTGCGCATTGATATGTAGATAATTGTCAAGATTATGCTTGAGGATATCATATATATATGTTTTCAGCAATGGACTATCGTAGTTGCCATCTTTATCTGGTGGAGCCATGTAGGCTGATCCAAGTTTCGTCTTGGTTTGAGCTTCAAACACCGGTTCTTGAATACGAATACACAACGCACATACCAATCCTTGGCGTATATCTTCTGGAACATATTCTTTCTTGCCAAAAAACTCTTTCACCACACGCGCATACCCCTCGCGAAACGCACTTTGATGCGTACCACCCTCCGTGGTATGCTGACCATTTACAAAACTATAATAATAATCGCTACTTTGACCATTTACATGCGTGAAAGCCGCCTCGAAATCACCGTCCTTGATATGAATGATAGGATATAAGCCCTCTCCCTCCATATTGTGAGCCAGCAAATCGAGCAATCCATTTTTTGAGTAATAACGCTTGCCGTTATAATAGATACTTAATCCTCTATTCAAATAGCAGTAATTCCAGACTCTCCGCTCTACATATTCGCCAATAAAATGATAATTGCCAAACAACAACGAGTCGGGAACAAACTCCACCATCGTCCCATTCTCTTCGCTACTATCAATAATGCCTGTATCGTTGATCAGTTTTCCTTTTGCAAAATCTGCCACCCTGCATTTGCCATCCCTTACAGCCATCACCTTAAAACAACTGCTGAGCGCATTTACAGCCTTGGTTCCTACGCCGTTCAAACCTACTGATTTTTGAAACACTTTGCTGTCATATTTAGCGCCAGTATTCAATTTGCTGACTGCTTCCACCATTTTGCCCAAAGGGATACCCCGCCCATAATCGCGGATTTTCACCCGCTTATCTGCAAAGTTGATATCAACATCTATACGCTTTCCATAACCTGACGTAAACTCATCTATAGCATTATCTATCACCTCTTTGATCAATACATAAATACCATCATCATGCGACGACCCATCTCCAAGCTTACCAATATACATACCTGGACGAAGCCTAATATGCTCCATGTCTTCCAAGTGTACAATACTATCGTCCGTATAAGCTGCCACATCTGGATTTGGTGTCATTATTTCATCATCTTCCATACTGAAAACCTTATCTATAAACCATAAAATGAGTTTAACAAGTCCTGCAAAGTTACTATATTTTCGGCAATTATTCAGCATAGAAAACATTTTTTTCAGTCTTCCAAAAAAAAAATCGTACCTTTGCAAACCTATTTGAAGGCGGATATGGCGTAATTGGTAGCCGCGTTAGACTTAGGATCTAATGGTGCAAGCCGTGGGGGTTCGAGTCCCCCTATCCGCACTCGACAACAACCATACAATCGCCTTTGTGGCAAACCAAAAAGAGAGGATGTTTCTTGCAAGAAACATCCTCTCTTTTTGGTGCCGTATTCTCCAAGACGACAAAAAAAAGGCACTGCCAAAACAGTGCCTTCGCTGTTGTCCAACCAGGATTCGAACCTAGACTGACAGAACCAAAATCTGGAGTGCTGCCATTACACCATTGGACAAGCCTTGTTTTCAATACAATACGAGCAACTCTGTTCATCACCCGCTGTTCAAAAACGAATGCAAAGATACAACATTTTTACATAACTGACAAAAAAAAATACAAAAGCATATTTGCTAACCACCCACGCAACTCCTCCGATGCTACTTAAACATATCCTCTATCTGAGATTTATAATGCTCTGATATTACATTACGGCGAATCTTGAGCGTAGGTGTAAGCATTTTATTTTCAACGCTCCACGTCTCTACCGTCAGATAAAAGCGTTTCACCTGCTCGGTATTACCCAACATGGCATTATATTTATCCATCACCTTCTGGTACCTTGCCACAACAACCTTGTCGGCAACCATCTCCTCTCGCGTGGAAGCCTTTACACCATGACGTTTGCACCAATCTTTCAACATATCAAAATCTGGAGCGACAACGGCAGCTGCAAATTTTTGTCCCTCGCCTACCACCATCATATCCAAAACAAACGCTGAAGTCTTAAATTTTTCCTCTATCACTTCTGGATTTACAAACTTACCCATCGATGTCTTGAACATATTTTTAGTACGTCCTGTCAAAAACAAATACCCGTCATTATCAAAATAGCCTGTATCGCCAGTATGAAACCATCCATCCGCATCTATCGCCTCCGCAGTCAGCTCGGGCGATTTGTAATAGCCTTTCATTACGTTGACACCTCTACATTGTACCTCGTTGTTGTCAGGATTGATTCTCACCTCCAATCCAGCCAACGGGAACCCCACCGACCCTATTCTACGTCCTTTCTTGTCGCTGTTGGTTACAGCAACCAACGGCGAGCACTCGGTCAAGCCATATCCTTCAAAGAGGTTCAAACCCACGCAACTAAAAAAACGAGCCAGTCGTGGCTGAATGGCCGCACCACCCGACACCAACATATCTAACCTCCCACCCAAACTCTTTTTTATGTCTTTGTACACCAAGAGGTCTGCCACCTTGCGTTGCAACTTAAACCACGCGCTCAACTTGCTCTCATCAACATCATAATTAAAGCCCAACTCCAACGCCCAGTCAAACACCCGTTTTTTTATACCCGTCAACTTCTCTCCCTTACGGTAAATCTTATCGTAAATCTTCTCTATAAACCGCGGCACGGCTGCCATGATATACGGGCGTGCCTCCTTGGCATCGTCCGCCACCTTTCCTACACTCTCCGCATAGTAGGTATTAAAGCCGAGATACTGATATAGGTAGTTCATCATCCGCTCGTAGATATGGCACAAAGGCATCCAACTCAACGAAGTGTCCCAATGCTTGGCTGGCGACTCCTTAATACCCATCACATTCGACAAGATCCCCTCATGCGTAAGCATCACTCCTTTGGGCTGACCCGTTGTGCCACTCGTATAAATCATCGTGGCCATATCGGACGGGCGAATGCTCTCGCATATAGCCGCCACCTGCTCTGCTGCTGGGAATTCAGCCCCCATTTGGTACAACGACTCAATACTGGGATACTGCTCACACGGATTTATGGTGAATATATGTTCAATCTGAGGCAATTTAGGCAAGACATTATTTATCTTGCGCAAAAGTGATTCCGACTCCAAAATCAAAAAACGGACATCCGAATTGCCCAAGATATACTGATAATCATCCTCGCTGATGGTAGGATAAATAGGCAAAAGCACTCCTCCTGCACGCTGCGTACCCATGTCTATATAATTCCATTCTGGCCTACCCGACGAAATCAGTGCCACACACTCATTTCGTTGCAAACCCAAATGCAACAATGCATAGCTAATTTGGTTGCTACGGGTCATATATTCATCAACCCCATGTCCAACCCATACCCCATCTTTCTTATAGGTAAACACATCACGGCCCTCCCACACTTGTTTGCGATAATCAAGAATATCAAATAAACGAGTTACTTCCATTTTGTCTGACTATTTTAGTTTCGTAGTCGCGAAAAAAAAATCGCTTAGTTCAAAAAAGTTTTGCAAAATTACGACTACTTGTCTTAGAGTTAAAATACAAATATATTTTTGTTACACAGTGGGACAAAAAAAACGAAAAATGTGACCAAAAACGTATTTTTAGGGACGAAAAACGTTAAAAACACCATTCATCCCACATAATAGGGATGCAATAACGTCAAAATTTCATAAGTCAATTACAAAAATTTGGCGTTTTCAATAAGTCAAAAACGGCTTTTATCCCCACCCATAAAAGCAACAATTCCAAAAGAGAATCTTCGAGGAAATGCGCAAACACCGTTGATGCACTTCTGCTGGCATGGCATAGCCAATGAAATCTACCTTATTGAATCTGACGTTCCAATCTACGTACCTCCTGCAGACAGTGAGTGTATATCGATCGAGATTCAACAAAGATGCCATGAGCATCCAACTTGTCTCGACGGACACACCCCGAGGCATGGACAACCTGCAATAGTCCGTTTTCGTCTCGGGTACAAATGCCCACATGGGTGATATGGTTTTTGTCGCAAAAAAAGCACAGATCATTGCTGCGAATTTCCTCTATCGATGGCACCTTGACCCCCTGAAGAGCCTGCTGAGAGGCATCGCGTGGCAACCATAATCCACAAGCCTTGAACGACACTTGTGTTAGTCCAGAGCAGTCAATACCCCATTGAGACCTGCCGCCCCATAAATAAGGCACACCCATATAGCGCAATGCCACTTCGACTGGCGATGTAGCCAGCGTTTGTGAAGCGTTTGCCATCTGAGACCGATACTCCTCTTCGGAAATTACGTCATATTGCTTGTTGCTAATCCAGCCTTCATAGCCATCATAACAACACCTGATACGAGTCCATTCCGACTCCGCGCGCAATATCTCGGCATACTCTCCCTGCAAGAGCTGCGTTACCATTTCAGAACAGTGCGATGCCTCACGTCGCACGGGCACATACCATAAAGAGCAATAAGCAATCGTCATACATTTATACTTATTTATTAGTATCCACTAAAAGTTTATTGAATCATTGCAAATTATTGAACGTTTGTTTATCCCATACCTACGGCATGGGATTATTTTATTCTGTTTGCCTTTCCACAGCCATAGGAATGGCTGGCTACCTATGTCTGATGCCGCTGGCATCATTGGCATGGGATTATTTTATTCTGTTTGCCTTTCCCCAGCCATAGATATTTGTGTATAGGTATTTGCCATTTTTTTATTGTTTGTCTGGTAAACATTTTCAACCAATCGCTTATTAGGGGCTTTGCCCCTATAACCCCACTTCATTTCTTTCTGCTTGCACAGAAAGAAACGAAGCAAAGAAAGATGCACCGCTGTGCGAAAATTCCTAAAAATCTGTCTTCCATGCCTAAAGCGTGTAAACTCGCTGCTTC
>JAGHVA010000019.1 GCA_018064565.1 Candidatus Colimorpha onthohippi | reverse complement strand
GAAGGTCAGCCAGTGGATAACAACGCCATCTGTACGGGTGGTACCGCCGATAACTGCCGTCCGAATATCCGTTTCAACTTCTGTCACAACGTAACGCCCTGCCCGGTGGTCGAAAATCTCGACACCGCCAATATGAGTTACGACAGCATCGACCTCAGTTGGCGTACCACCGACACCATCGACTACTATGCCGGTTTCGAGGTGGTAACGGTGAAGTACAGCATCGCCGACGGTCGCTGGACCCGCGTTGCCGAGGTGCGTCGCGACACCGTGGATGGCGACACCAATATCCTGAGCAGCCACGATGCACGCTTCACCCTCAAGGGCTTGCAGTCCAACACGGGCTACCGTGTCTTCGTCCGCACCCTCTGCGACGGCGACCCGCTGCTGGAGCGCAGTGCCTACGACAGTGTGCAGTTCCGCACCCTGCCGTGGTGCAAGCCGGTGAGCCACATAGCCACCACGCCCAACAAGACGGGTGCCTACATCGCCTGGAGCCGCGGCAACGAAGAGACGCCCGACAACTTCGCCATGCGTATCACCACCACGCCGCAAGACGTGGATACCATGACCATGGCTGGTGCTACCATTACGGGCATCAGCAACAACGTGAAGAGTGTTACGGATCTTAATTGCGAGACCAAATACTACATCTATATAGCCAACGATTGCGGCAGCGAGGTATCGCCGTGGACTTCCATCAAGACCGCCGACGGCACAGCCGACTCCTCTTTCACCACCTCCATCTGCTGCACGCAGCCAGTGAGCTTGCAGGTGAACCGCATGACCAGCCACGAAGCCTACCTCGGCTGGAGCCGTGGCGCAGGCGGCGACGAGACGCAGTGGCGCATCACCTATGTGTATGGCGATGTGGCTGACAGCCAGGATCTGGCACGCACCAAGGTAGTTACCAACCGCTCTACACTCATCGACACCGTGCGTGGACTGGTGCCTGATCAGACCTACCGCTTCTACATCCAAGCCGACTGCGGTGAGGGCAGTTATAGCCGTCAGAGCAATCTGGCAACGGGTACTACTTTAGACACCGTGGCGTACTTTGCCACCTACAGCCTCGACGGGCAGATAGCCTCCGCCGTCGATCCCGTGCATCGTACCGTTATTGTAACCATGCCTTACGGCAGCGACATGAGCAGCATGCTCGCCACCTTTACCCTTGGCGGCACGGGTGCCGTGGCAAAGATTGGCAACACGGTGCAGATGTCGGGCGACACCTACAACAGTTTTGTTACCGAAAACCCATTGGAGGGCAGCAAGCGCTACCGCCTCTTTGCCGAGGACGAGAACATCTACTACGACTGGACCGTTACAGTCCGCTACGAGGGTTGCGCCAAGCCTACCGAGTTTGCTATCGACAGCACGGGCCATCGTATCTTGAAATTCCACTGGAGTCAGCCTGATGCTACTATACTGAACCATGACTTTATTGTCAGTACATCAGAGCTCAACGTTACGCAACTTACCAACTACGCTGGTACTATATATCATGCTACGGCAGGTCTTGGTACTAATGTGGATAATCAGTTCCGCCTCGCTGGCTTGACGCCTGGCACCACTTACTATATCTATGTGCGAGCCAACTGCGGTGGCAGCGTCAGCGAATGGCAGTACGATGCCTCTACTAACAAGGTTACCATGCAGGCAATAGGTTGTCCTGAGATAGCTTCGTTCGACGTGGCTCTCACGGGCGATGGCACCCATACGGGTACCGCACGCTGGACTATCGAAAATCCCGAGGACTACTACCTGAGCGGCTACGACGTTATCATCAGCCGCGACACCATCTCCACCGCTGCGGGCTTCCTGGCTTGGGCTGGACGCTTCAGCAGCACGGGTGGCGACAGCATGTATGTGAATGTCGATACGCTGGCTGCCGACACCAAGTACTACCTCTTTGTGAGGGCGCAGTGCTTGGCGGAGAACCACAACAACTATGGTGCATGGACGGGAGCCTCGTTCCGCACCTACGCTGTGTGCCGCTACCCCGAGAGTTTTGCTTTCCAAAGCAGTGGTATACATGCTGGAGACGTGCGCTGGGTGAACAGCCGTCCCGAGTTGGGCAACAACTACTCGTGGGCGCTCTTCAAACGCGACGCGTTGACTTCGGTCAACGAGATGGGCGACTGGAGCAACCTGCCATCGGTCAACGACATCATACAATACGGCAACGGAGTAACCGACACCACGGTACATCTTACCGATTTGGATTGCAGCCCATCGCCCACCGACCTTACGGAGTACTACTTCTATGCTGCCAACGACTGCGGCGAGTTTGATGGCAAGAGCCGTTGGACAGGCTTCTCCTTCACAATGCCCGTCTGCTGCGTGGCTCCCGCCAACCTGACGGTGGACACTGTGGGCAACACCAACGCCCGTGTGAAATGGAACAGAGGTCTGTATGGAGAAGAAACAGAATGGGATTTGCAATGTATTTACAAAGACCATTCAAATGTAGAACATGTAATTAGTACGGTAGAACATCTCACTGATTCGGTATATACACTAACCAATTTGGCAACGGTATTGCCTTACATCGTCAAAGTTCGTGCACGTTGTGGAGAATCTACATATAGTGTATGGAGCAGTCCTGTAACTTTTACTACAACGTTGCCATTTGTATGCGACTTCTCAAATGTTGCCGAGCAATATGCATGGTGGTCCAATACGTCGGGTAATAGATGGGTTGTCAATACCGGTGTAAGTCATTCGGCAAGTAAGTCGTTATATGTATCGACCAATGGCTCTAATG
>JAGHVA010000136.1 GCA_018064565.1 Candidatus Colimorpha onthohippi | reverse complement strand
ACGACAGACGTGTTTAATGCTCAAAAGGGTGCATTAAAGGGGTTGTTTTCAGTGTCAAGTGTCAAGCAAGTCCGTTTCTCACAAGGCAACTTACAATACTCCACATCGGGTAGCCATCTCTGTGCCGATGGCACAACCCAAGTAGGTACATGGCGTTTTGCAGACAATCAGTATGATTATGTCGGTAGTCGGTCGCAATATGGTCAGTATAATAATGATGCCAAAGGCAACGTAGCAGAGAATGACAACGCATATATAGGCAGTAATTACGAAGGTTGGATTGATCTTTTAGGGTGGGGTACAAGTGGCTATCATGACGAAAGAGATGTTAATTGCGCCAATTATTATCCTTATTCTAACTCGATGATTGCTACCGATGTAGAAACGAATAAGTATGGTTATGGTCCATCATTTAATTTGGCAGATAAAAATCTGACGGCGAGCAATGCTTATTATGATTGGGGAGTGTATAATGCTATCAGCAATGGTGGAAACGAGGTTGGGGCTTGGCGCACGTTAACGGCGGATGAGTGGAATTATCTTTGCAATGGGCGTCCTGATGCTTCGTCCAAATGGGGTTATGCCACAGTGAATGGGGTCAAAGGAGTGGTAGTCTTGCCAGATAAATGGATTTTGCCACATAGTTGCACGTTCGCACCAGGAAAAACGAATATGTGGGCTACTAATAGCTATACGCAGTCGCAATGGGAAGATATGGAGGCGTTGGGAGCATTGTTTTTGCCTGCAGCAGGCTTGCGATATGAGTCGATGAGTGTCAATGTGGGTAATCATGCCAGCTATTGGTCTTCATCGGCGTTTAGTGGTAGTGATGCCTATGGGGTTGATTTCAGTAATGTCTCGAATTTCTCATACAATACCTATCGTTTTAATGGCTTGTCTGTACGTTTAGTGTCAGAGTAATTTTGTTATTTTTGAAGGCTTTGTAGCATCTATCTTTTTTTATCATGGCTAATATCACTTCTCAACAAGCAATTTCAGAAATCAAAAGCAATGGTTGGTTGCCAGTCTATCTGCTTACGGGTGAAGAGAATTACTTTATTGATGAGATTTGCGATTTTTTTGAGTCGGACGTAATCCCTGAAGCATTTAGAGACTTTGATATGCAGGTGGTCTATGGTCGTGATGTCTCAATGTACGATGTGGTCAACTTGGTGTCGCAATTTCCGATGATGGCACCACTTAAATTGGTTATTGTCAAGGAGGCGCAAGAGATAGATACCAAAAACTCAGCGTGGGATGTGCTAACACAATATTTAGAGCATCCGTCAGTCCAAGGAATATTGGTGTTGTGTTACCGCAATAAGACCTTGCCGAAAAATACCAAGGCGTATAAGGTGATAGCCTCCAAAGGCAAGGTGTATGAGCGCAAGAAGTTGTATGAAAGCGAAGCGGTGCGATGGGTAGGAACCTATGCTAAGGATCACGGTTACAGTATTACCGAAAAGTGTGCAACGCTGATTGTGCAGACGGTGGGTACCGACCTTACTATGCTTGCCAACGAGTTTAGCAAGGTGTTTACTGTATTGCCTGCGGGGTCGGTAATAGGCGATGCTGTAGTGGAGCAGTATATGGGTATCAGCAAAGAATACAATGTGTTTGAATTACAGTCGGCAATCGGCAACCGAGATGTGGTGAAGTGTAATAAGATTGTCAATTATTTTGCGAGCAATCCTAAGGCGGAACCGTTGCAGAAGGTGTTGCCGCTGTTGTACCGATATGTAGTGAATATCATGGTTTATCTGCAAGACCCATCTCAGCTGCGGTGTAGCCCGTATGCTTTACCAGAATACGAGCGGGTGTCAAAAAATTTCACACTGAACAAATTGGCCAAGTGTATCAACTATCTTGCTGAAGCCGATTTGCGATGTAAAGGTGTAGGAAATGCTGGTACGGTATCGGATAGCGAACTGCTTAAAGAATTGGTGTTTAAGATGATACATTAGCAACTGTGAAAAAATGTGTTTTCTTTATTGGGCTCAGTCTGCTGTTGTGTATGGGTGTTGTCAAAGGGCAGGCTACGGTGCGCGGAGTTCTGTTCGATAGCTCTAACGGTGAGGCTATCCCTTTTGCAAACGTAACGTTAGTAGCGCAAGACAGCACCTTACAAAGCCGTCGTACCTATGGCGCCGCTACCGACTTAGGTGGCGTGTTTGTGATTAGCAAGGTTCCAACGGGCAATTATACCATTCGGGTAAGGTATGTGGGGTATGAAGAGATAGTATCTCCCGTATCGGTTGCTGGTAGTCAGACGCTGAAGTTGAAACTGAATATGAACCGGTCGGCTACGCTGCTTCATACAGTAGAGATTAGAGATAGCCGAGCCGAAGAGCGTAAGATGCAGACCAGTGTATCGGTCGAGAAAATAACGGCGCGTCAGATTGAACAGATGCCTTCGGTAGGTGGGCAGTCTGATTTGGCTCAGTATCTTCAGGTGTTGCCTGGTGTCAGTTCCACAGGCGATCAAGGCGGTCAGTTGCACATACGAGGCGGTTCGATGATTCAAAATCTCTGTTTGCTGGATGGCATGATAGTATATAACCCATTTCACTCAATAGGATTGTATTCTATATTTGAGACAGATATGTTGCTGAATGTAGATGTCTATACAGGAGGCTTCGGTGCGGAGTATGGCGGGCGAATTTCGTCGGTAATGGATATTACCACCCGCGATGGCAACAAACATCGCCATTCGGGAAGTGTGGGGCTGAATACCTTTGGCGCAAGTGCCATGCTTGAGGGACCACTCAAGAAAGAAACGCCTCAAAGCAAGAGCACCATTACCTACATCCTTTCTGCCAAAAATTCTTACTTGTCAAAGAGTTCCAAGGTGTTCTATCCATCTATCGAAGGTGGTTTGCCATTCGACTATATGGATTTGTACGGGAAGTTGACGCTCAATTCGGGCACAGGAAGCAAAGTCAGCCTATACGGATTCCGCTATGACGATTCGGTGCATAACTATCAAGACGTTGCCAATTATCATTGGGTGAATTATGGCTTGGGTGGTCGGTTTTCGGTGCTGACGGGCTCTTCGGCAGTACTTGACGGTGCTGTAGCCTATTCAGATTATCGTATTGGTCTGAACGATGTGTCGGGTTTGGATAAATATAGTGCTATCAATGGCCTTAATATGTCGTTCGATGTTACCAATTTTTTTGGTCAGAACCGGTTGAAATGTGGGATGAGTATGGAGAGTTATTCCACCGATTATTTGTTTTACAACTCGTATAAGCTGCGTACCGAGCAGCAGGAACATACCAACAGCATATCGGGTTATGGCACGTTTCGGTGGATATTGGATAAGTGGATATTGGAACCAGGTCTTCGCTATATTTATTACAACTCGCTTTCAGAAGGCAGTCTCGAACCTCGGCTGGCAGCCAAATACAAATGTTCCGACAAGTTGCGGTTAAAGTTTTCGGGCGGCATGTATAGCCAGGTTTTTCTTGACGCTCGGAGCGATAATGATATAGTAAACCTTTTCAGTGGCTTTCTGACGAGCGTGCATCTCAACGAGCCTGCAACCTTCTCGGGCAGAGAGGCTTCCAGCTGTGTGCGGCGCAGTTCTCACTTGGTGTTGGGCGTCGAATACGACTTCTCTCCGCATCTTACCACCAATG
>JAGHVA010000002.1 GCA_018064565.1 Candidatus Colimorpha onthohippi | reverse complement strand
AGATGAATGGTTGCGACCTGCTGCTCTTTACGGGTGGCATCGGTGAGAATGCCTGGTTTATGCGCAAGCCTATCCTGGAAAATATGGATTTCCTCGGCATCAAGGTTGACATGTCGCTCAACGACAACATGATGGGCGAAGACAAGGTTATCAGCACTCCCGACTCCAAAGTCGCTACCGTGGTGGTAACTACCGACGAGGAATATGTAATTGCCTCCGACACCTACAAGCTGGTGAAATAATCCAATCGCAGTTGTCGTCAGGGAACAATCAGATACTCGGTAGCGTCATCAAATCTCCGGGTATCTGATTGTCTGTATTATACAACTTACTGACAGTCGGTATTACTCCTTACCGTATCAAGAATAAAATCAGTTATCATGCGTCACATTCTTTGTATCATGTGTTTTGTAGTGCTGTCTATGACCGCTGCTCAAGCTCAGTACTATGGTAGTACCAACAAGAAAGCCATCAAAGCCTACCAGTCGGGCATCGATGCCATGAATCATGGAGACCCCGGCAAAGCAATAGCAAAATACAAAGAGGCCCTCAAATACGACCCCGATTTTGTAGAGATGTACCTCTCTATCGGCGAGATATACATGAAGGCTAAGCAATACAACGAAGCCATTGCTGCCTACGAGGCTTTCCTCAAAGCCGACAAGCGCCACAAAGAGTGGCAAGAGGGCGCTCGCGAGAATATCAGCCTGATGCGCTGGCGCATGGATGCGGTGCGCAATCCTGTTGATTTCGATCCAACCAATTTGGGCAATGCCATCAACAGCCCCGACGACGAATACCTGCCCGCTCTCACAGTGGATGGCAAGACACTAATCTTTACCCGCCGATTCCCCGCCAACGATCAAACGGTACACACGGCTCCTTTTGAAGAGGATTTTTATATCAGTTCGCTGAATGGAGGCTCATGGTCTAAAGCCGTGCGGATGGCAGAACCGGTAAACTCCCACGATAACGAAGGCGCGCAGTGTATCTCGCAAGATGGTAGGATTATGTTTTTCACGGCTTGCGGCAGGCGAGACGGCGAGGGCCGCTGCGACCTGTATATGTGTACCCGTAAGGGCAACAAATGGAGCAAGCCCCGCAATCTTGGTCCCGATGTCAACACTCCTGCATGGGAATCGCAACCCAGTTTTGCTATCGACGGTCGCACCGTTTACTTTGCTTCCAATCGAAAAGGGGGCTATGGCGGCAACGATATCTGGAAAACCACCTTTACCGATGGCAGATGGAGCCGACCTGAAAACTTGGGCCCGCTAATCAACACTCCTGGCAACGAGGTGTCGCCTTTTATTCACTACAACAACCATACGCTCTACTTTGCCTCCGATGGACATATCGGCATGGGCGGTGCCGACATCTTCAAAGCCGAGATGGACGAAAACGGACAATGGCAAAAACCAGTCAATTTAGGCTACCCTATCAACACCGAGCGAGATGAAAGCGGTCTGATTGTAGCTGCCGATGGCAAGACCGCCTATTTCTCATCTGAGCGCGAAGGCGGCTACGGCAAGCAAGATATCTATCGGTTCGAGCTACCTCAAGAGGCGCAAACAGAGGCTGTAGCCTATCAGACTGGCGTCGTATTCAACAAG
>JAGHVA010000014.1 GCA_018064565.1 Candidatus Colimorpha onthohippi | reverse complement strand
CATACAGACGCTTGTGGAGGTATGAGGCTGATAATGCGCCGAACCGACTGGCAGTAGAGGTTGGGGTTGCTGTAGTGCTGTTTGTTCCACACGCATACATTCTCGGTGCGGCTGTGTGGCTCTTGGGCTACGCAGGTGTGTAAGGCACATAGTAGTGTGCATAGTGTTAATACCGAAGCCGAAATCAACCGCTGGTTGCGCTTCTTGACTCGGCTGATTACGATAAATGCCCCTGCTGTGATAATAGGTCCAAACTCGACGTTGTAGTGAAACGTTACACCCCAGAACCCAGCATCTTTTGAAAGCCATTTCAACATCAATGGCGGAATAATCATAAGCAGATAGTTGGGTTTGAGTGGCAATAGAATCATGCCGCTGGCAAGCAGCAGGATAAGGCAGTGCCGTTTGAGTGGACCCATGTGTGAGCTGGGGACCGATGTAAAGTCGGTAAAGAAATTCTGTATGAGCTGCCATGGGTGTGATATACTCCACAAGGTTATGTCTTTTATATTGTTGCCCATGTAGTTGTACCGCCACCATCCGTTTGCATTTTGTGATCCTGGCAGCGAGGGCATTACAAACTGGGTGATTGTTATAAGATAGACAATGCTGAATGCCATTGCTCCCAACAGCCATCTGCGTGTGGCGGGTTGTTTCCAATAGTCGATTAGCAGTGCCGCAAAAACAAATATCAACCATAGGGCTTCGGTCTCTTTAGCTATGCATATCAGCAGCGTAAACGTTGCCATCCACGCCCATCGTCTTTTTTTTACAGCCCATAATAGCCATGGCAATAGCATGGCAGCGCACATATTGGAGTGATAGTCGAATGCGATGGCTTGCCAAAGTCCGAAAAAGCAGAGCGTTGATATCATAGCCAAGTATGCCACTGTCCGATGAGTTGGGTTGTATAGCAATATCAGTTTATACATTCCAACGGCACCTACTATCGCCATGACTATCTGTGCGAATATCAGCGCATAAGATCCTGCTAATAAAACCAAAGGTGCCAGCAGAACCAGCCATAGGTCAAAGTGGTCGGCAAGGATGCAGATGGGGTTGTATGCAGCAATACTGCTGTCGCATACATGCAGGTGTGCATAGTCGTAGGCGGCTTTGGTGTATAGCCCAAGATCGTAGCAATATGTTTTGAAACATAGGTGATTAGGTATTGCTATCAGGCAGAAGAAAACTGCAAATAACAATAGTGTTGTAGGTATTATGTACCGTTTTAGACGCATAGTTTTTTAGTTTTTAAGCCGAAATGTCTGTTTGGTTGCTGGCAGCTGTTTTGTAATAGGGTATTTGTGATAGATAATTATTGTGTAACATCTTGAGTGCAGACTGCTGGCATTATTCGGGATCTACATCAATAGCAACAATTAGTGGTGAATATTCTTTTAGATGTTGTGTCTGGTCCAGTATTTCCATAATAAATCCTTTGGCGCTGGCTATAGCTTCAGTGCGTTCAAATCGGAGCATTATCTGCTTTATATACAGGTTTCGGATGCGGCTGATAGATGGGTACTCTGGTCCCAGAACGCGGGCACCAAACTGCGCACGGAGTGCTTGGGCAGCATAATCGGCGGCATCGTTCAGCAGGTCTTGGCTTCGGTGGCGTAAGGTGATTTTGATAAGCCGGTAGTAAGGTGGGTATCTAAATACTCTCCGTTCTTGTATCTGGCTGGCATACATGCGCTCGTAGTTGTTGTCGATTACATCTCGAATGGCTTGATGGTAAGGGTTGAAGGTCTGTATGATTACCTTGCCTTCGCCATGTCGCCCAGCGCGTCCACTGACCTGAGTCATCAACTGATAGGCTCGTTCAAAGGCGCGGTAGTCGGGAAAGAAGATAAGATTGTCGGCAGAGAGAATCCCAACTACACTTACATTGCTAAAATCCAATCCTTTGGTAATCATCTGAGTGCCGACTAAGATGTCTATTTTGCGGTCTTCAAAATCATTCAGAATCTCGATGTATCTGTTTTTCTGGGTGGTGCTGTCCAAGTCCATACGAGCCACGCGGGCTTCGGGAAACAGCAGCGTGAGGTCTTCTTCGGCGCGTTCGGTGCCAAAGCCTTTCATCTTGATATGGTGCGAGTGGCATGCTGGACACTCGTTTGGTAGTGGCATAGTGTATCCGCAGTAGTGGCACCGCAGGCTGTTGCTGTTTTTGTGATATACTAAGCTGACGTCGCAGTTCTGGCATTGAGGCGTCCAGTGGCAGTCGTCGCACTCCAGCCGGAGCGAGAACCCTCTACGGTTTTGAAAGAGAATGACTTGCTGTTGCTGCTTTAGAGCATCCGAGATGTGCTGAATTAAGAAATTGGAGAAGTTGCCGCACACCTCTTTGTGGCGCGTGGCCTCTTTCAAGTCGGCACAATAAACTTCGGGCAGGCGCCAGTTGCCATAGCGTTTGTCCATCACTGCCAGACCATATTTGCCAGTTGTGGCACTGAAATAGCTTTCTACCGATGGCGTGGCAGAACCTAATACGGTGTGGCAACCCCATATATGTGCCAGGTATATAGCACAGTCGCGCCCCTGATAGCGGGGGGCAGGCTCGGCTTGCTTGTAAGAGGGGTCGTGCTCCTCGTCCACCACCACGAGCCCCAGATTGTGAAACGGTAGAAACAATGCGCTGCGTGCTCCTATCAGCACTCGGTAGCCTTGTTCTGGGTCTGGATTGGCGGAGCGATACCATACCTCTGCTCGTTGCGATGGGCTGAATCGGGAGTGATATACACCTACGGCATTGCCAAAGTACCGGCGCAGCCGGTTGATGAGTTGCGCCGTTAGCGCAATTTCGGGCAGCAGAAACAACGCCTGCTGTCCGCGCTGGAGAGTGTCGTGGATTAGTTTGATATATACCTCGGTCTTGCCACTTGAAGTAACGCCATATAACAGACTGACATTGTGGCTATCGCTGCTGATATATTGGTATGCCTTCTGCTGGCATTCGTTGAGTTGAATATCGGCGGCTGATAGCATATCGGTTCCATCATATTGGATTAGCCGGCTTTCAACCCGCTGTTCGGTAATTAGGATT
>JAGHVA010000211.1 GCA_018064565.1 Candidatus Colimorpha onthohippi | reverse complement strand
ATCGTCTTGGTTCGACCCGTGATACGCAAACACCCATGCTCTGTAAAAGCACCTGTATCCCCCGTGTGAAACCAACCGTCAGAATCAATTACCTGCGATGTCAAATCTGGCGACTTATAATAGCCTTTCATCACATTGCTTCCACGACATAGTATCTCACCCGTTTCGTCATCTATACGCACCTCTATCCCTGACAGCGGCGGACCAGCTGTCCCCCACTCTCTGCCCCATATACCACTGCTGCTAACCGATATGACTGGCGATGTCTCCGACAACCCATAACCCTCATATATGGCCATGCCCACACAAGTAAAGAACCGAGCCAAACGAGGCTGTATCGCACTACCTCCCGTAACAAGCATCTCAAGACATCCTCCAAAAGACTCTCTTATCTGCCTATAAACCAGTATATCCGCCCAATTCCTACGCATACGATACCACAACGTATTGCCTTCAAGACGATACTTCGTACCAAGACTCAACGACCAATAAAAGATTTTTTTTCTTAAACCTTTCAGTCGCTCTCCCTTACGGTATATACCATCATACATCTTCTCTACAAACCGCGGCACCGCTGTCATGATATGCGGTTTGGCTGTATTCATATTTTCTACCACTTTGCCTACATTCTCAGCATAATACGTCTCGTAGCCCATGTATTGGTAGAAATAATTCATCATCCGCTCATAAACATGACACAACGGTAAGAAACTCATGGCTCGCTCATAGTGCGATGGAGGAATGCTCGACACCCCATATACACAGGTCAAAATATTTGTATGTGTCAACATGACTCCTTTGGGTACGCCCATCGAACCACTGGTATATATTATAGTGGCTACATCATCAGGTGCTATAGCCTGCATACGCTGACTTATGGCATCTCTATCTACCTCCTGCTGACCTAAACGAATCCAATCGGAGAATTGGACTACCTCTCTGCCCGATGCCTGAAGTTCTGAAACCACTGGCGAGTCAAACTTGATGGGATTTATTACACACACCATCTGCAAGGTCGGCTGCTGGATAATAATATCCTTGAGTTTGCCCAACAACAACTCGGTCTCCACAACCAAATATGACACCTCACTATTGGACAACACATAGCGATAGTCTGACTCACTGATGGTCGGATAGATAGGAACCACTATCCCTCCTACCTGCTGCACTCCCATATCCACATAGTTCCACTCTGGCCGATTGCCACTTATCAAGGCTACTTTGCCTCCTGGCTTCAACCCCTTGTAGAGAAGGAAGCCACTCACATAATCCACATAATCAATATACTGATCTACATATATCTTGACCCACTCATTCCCCTTCCGAACTGCCCATACGGCACGCTGAGGGGTAGTTTGTTTTCGATATGTAAGGATGTCAAAAAGACGCTGAGGTTTCATTTAGTTATTTTTGAGTAAATACTGGAAGTAGGACAACACCCTATGCCACAAAAAGGTAGTAATCAACAGCTCGCCATAAGCACATGCGATACACTACATTTCAGAATAAAAACGCATAAACTGAGACCGGGTCATCGCTTGCGCCTCGCCCTCTTTGCGGATAGCCAAACGACCCCGAAACTGATCTATCGACGAGAAATCGTGTTGCTCCATCCACCGCACAAGACCAGCATTTATGTCTTTCACATAGCCTAACCCATTCCTATAAAGAGTGGCCATCAACTGTGTGGTGCCTGCTCCCGCCAACAAAGCCTTCACAACGTCTTCGCTCGTCATAATACCCGTTGACGCAGATATTGGACAACGCAACTTGCCACTCAATACCGCCATCCAATGCAGGATATTATGAAACGCATCTGATGTTGATGTTGAAAACAGTGGAGACTGCTTAAACTCCAAATTTTCTGTATCAATGTCTATCAACGCTGAGCGGTTGAACATCGTTATACCTGCAATGCCAGACCACGATATCTGCTGCATAAATTGAGCCAAATCAGTAAAATAATAGCTTACTTTCACAGATATAGGCAGCGAAGTAGCGCGACGCGATGAAAGAATTATGTTGTGATACAAACGTTCCACATCGGCTGTGCCTACATTAAGCTCACACGGCACAATGCCCATATTCAACTCCACTGCATCACAACCCGCCTCTCGAAAACCTTCTATGTAATTGATCCACGTGTTGAACGAGTAACAATTGATACTCGCAACCACTGGAATCGACAAAGACTCCTTGGCTTGACGAGCCAAATTAAAATGAGTTTCCAAAGCCCGTTCCGACTCATGATTCGACGCATAGTCATACCCCTCACCATAACTATCCACATGCGCTGACCCCTGCGCTATACGTTTGGCATTGTGCAATATCTCCTCCTCAAATACCGATTGCAACACTACAGCTCCCACTCCAGCATCCTCCAACCGCTTCAGATTATCCAGATTATTAGTCAAACCACAACTGCCCGCCACAATCGGACTACTGATTTTAAGACCTAAAAACTGCGCTGAAATATCCATGATTAACAAATGTATAAGTTTTCTCTAAATTACGACCCGTCCCGACAACATAATTGTCAAAAAGCATACAAAAAAATATGCTTGCAAAAATAAGTAAAAAAATAAAAACTAAAAAACTTTTTAACACAAAAAAAACAAAAAACAAATACAACAATCAAATAGTCAACTATCTACAATAAAAAAAATCAACATGCGAATATCTATTAAGCAACAATGACTCAAAATTATTTGGACAGAAAACAAAAAAAGGAGTACCTTTGCAAACTCAAAAAAAATACATTTTCAACTATGAAAGAGCAAGTAGAAGAGAAACAAAATCTTGAAATTAGTGATGTTATTTCCAATACGGAAGCATTTCTCCAAAAGAACTCCAAAATCATTATTGGCGTACTGATTGCCGTCGTGGTTATCGTATTGGGATATTTCGGTATCAAGAAATTTTATTTTGAGCCACGTGCTGAAGAGGCTGCCGAAGAAATGTTTATGGCAGAAAATTATTTTGCAGCAGGCGATTTCGAAAAAGCACTCAATGGCGACTCTGAATCAGGCATGCTTGGTTTTGTTGACATTATCAGCGACTACGGTTGCACCAAATCTGCAAATCTGGCTCACTACTACGCAGGATTGTGCGAGATGCGTTTAGGCAATTTCAGTGGCGCATTAGATCATTTCAAATCGTACAAAGGCAAGGATTCGTTTACCAAAGCTACTGCCATCATGCTTCAAGGTGATGCTGAGACAGAACAAGGCAACAACGACAACGCTATCAAGCTGTATATCAAGGCCGCTAAGGTGGGAGACAACTTCATAGTCGCTCCTACTGCTCTGTTCAAAGCTGCCATGCTTTACATCGCTGCTGGCAACAACAGTGAGGCAATCCAATGTCTGGAGCAAATAAAAGAGAAATACCCAGAGAGTACAGAAAGCATGGAGGCAGACAAATATATAGCTTATGCAGAAAACGTTAAATGATAAGCATTTTTTGTTGCCAATATATCTGCTTGGCAACAAATGCAGATAGATATTTCAAAAGGCACCGTAACAAGGTGCCTTTTGCTGTTATAACGATTTTGCAAATTAAACTATTTTTTGTACCTTTGCGCCAATAAGCTCACTCATCGAGTATCACTATCATAGTGAATGAACTACACTTATGTACATATCGACTGCGACACTTTTTTCGCGTCATGCGAGGTTGCTACCCAACCCCAATTGGCAGGAAAACCCGTGGTGGTATGTAGTCCTAACGATAACGGCGGCGGGATTATCTTGGCACTGACCAATCAAGCCAAAGCATTAGGTCTAAAGCGTGGCATACCTCTCTTTCAAGCTAAGGATATCATCAACTCCAACCAAGTAACACTGTGTGTAGCAGACCACAAGAAATATCATGATATATCATCACGTATCATGACTCTGGTGCGAGAACAAGGCATCATTCTTGACTTTATCCAATACTCTATCGACGAGTTTTTTGGCCAGATGCCTATCACGAATCCTGACGAATTACGTTTCTATACTCAAAAAGTAAAAGATCTCATCACTCAACAGGTGGGAGTTCCCGTAAGTTGCGGATGCTCTCAAACTTACACGTTGGCCAAGACTGCCACTTATTTTGCCAAACACCACCCAGGCTACAAAGGTATCTGTGTATTACCGCCCGAAAAGCGATGTATTGCACTAAGCAATATAGCCATCGGTGATGTGTGGGGAATCGGCCGGCAGAGTCTTTCAAAACTCACACAACTGGGCATCACATCTGCTTTGGATTTCGCCAACAAACCAGAACAGTTTGCACAACAACACCTCGGCACTATAGGGTGGCGCACGCACCAAGAAATCAACGGAATTCCATCCATCAGCCTAAACACCGATGACTTCCAAAAAAGCATCATGAAAAGCAAAACGTTTGGCGTGATGTTAAAATCGCTCGCCGAACTTGAACATGAAATCAGATTTTTTTCCAATATTTGTGCAACAAAACTGCGCCAACAACACGGGCTATGCGCCTCTGTTACCGTATTCTTGTGTACCAATCGACACCGAACAGACTTGCCACAATATCAAAACGGATACACAACCAAACTGCCTACACCAACCAACGACACAGCAGTTATCGCACATACCGCTATCGCTATGCTCCACTCCATCTACAGGCCTAATTATTTATACAAGCAAGCTGGGGTGGGCATCGGGAACATCACACCTGACCGTGGCCGCCAACTCGACCTTTTTAGCACCGACGACGAACGGCGTCAGCGACTGATGCAAATCACCGATGACATAAATCACCGATTTGGACAAGGAAGCATCTCTTTTGGTAAATAACACTCACTAAAACACATTATTATACCGTGCCATCCTTACAACATCTTCATACTTTCGGGTTAATATCCGAAGCCGAACAGATTATCGACCTTGCATCAGTACACGAGATTCAGTCGCTGTGTCGTAGTCGTCAGCTGCCTCAATGCCCTTTTGTCATCCTTGGAGGTGGAAGCAACATCCTTTTTCCTCCACACTATAGTGGCACCGTGCTGCATCCCATCATAAAGGGCATTCATGCCACACCCAACGCTGCCACCGTTCTTGTTGAAGCTGGATCGGGCGAGAATTGGGCTGATTTTGTAATTTTTTGTGCTCGTCATGGATGGCACGGACTTGAAAATCTCGCCGCCATACCTGGCTGCGTGGGAGCCAGCCCAGTCCAAAACGTAGGAGCCTACGGCTGTGAAGCCAAAGATTTTATCTACCAAGTAAATGCCATCGAGATTGCAACTGGCAATATATGTCATTTTACACCTGATGAATGCCAATTTGGCTACCGCGACAGCATCTTTAAGCATTCGCTTGCCAACCGATACATCATAACATCGGTTGTATTTCAACTTGCTACCTCGTTCGCTCCAAATCTCAATTATCAGGCACTTGCCGCTGCCGTTTCCCAAAAGGGTATCAGCAATCCCAACGCATTACAGATCATAGACATTGTGAGCAATGTGCGATGGAGCAAACTTCCGCGCCCTGAAGTGCTGGGTAGTGCTGGAAGTTTTTTTACAAACCCTATCATAACCGCATCACTCTGCGAGAAGTTGCTGGAGACATATCCTTTAATGCCACATTACCCATCTGGCGACAAATTCAAAATTTCAGCAGGCTGGCTCATTGAACAATGCGGATGGAAAGGCAAACACTTAGGACCCTGTGGCGTTTATGAAAAGCAAGCATTAGTGCTTGTCAACCACGGAGGCGCCTCAATTGCAGACGTCAACCGACTCGCCAATGCCATCATTGCTGATGTCGAAGCCAGGTTTGACATCACCTTATCACCCGAAGCTATCTTTGTAAAATAACTAATCCAAACCACAATATGTATCAACCCGAATCTTTTTGGAACTGGTTTACCAACCACAACGAACAACTGACCATGCTCGGAGACCTTGATGCCGACAGCCGCGTCAAACTGCTATCCGAGATGCAACATCAACTCGAAGACTACTGTCCTGGACTGAGTTTTGAGATGGGTGAAGCTACCCCAAAAGGCCGTACTATCACTTTTACCGCCGAAGGCGACACCGACCTTTTTCGATATGTCATTGATCTCACCGACAATGCTCCAGACCTTGACTGGTGGGATTTCGTTGCATTTAAGCCAGCAAGCGGTAACAACCTAAAAGTACGGTTTGACCGGTACTGTTTCGACACCACAAAGATGCACTTTATGCAATTAGAGTGCGAAGAGGAACCAGATTTCATAGGTCTCCGCATTGCCGTCAACCCCGAAATCATCGTCAAAGGCAACGCTGTAAAACAACCCGTAAACTACGATGACGAAGACCTGCAAGTAGGTGTTTATGTTACTATCGAAGCTATGATTGGCGAGTTTGACTGCGCTACACTCATTGGCTATATGGAGACCTGTCCTGTGCCCTCCGAGCCCTTCAAATCAGGCTTTCAGCCCATGGATGACTTGCCAAAATTCGTGGAATGGTTCAAACAAAAACGAGAGAAATAAGCACTCGACATAGACAACACCTACCCAACTTCCTTCCCCAAAAAAAGAGGCCACATCTATCAATGCGGCCTCCTTTTTACCTAAAACCTAAAACAAAATTGTGTTATGATTATTCGTTGTTTTTGGCATAGCGTTTGTACTTGCTCATAAACTTATCAACACGACCTGCGGTGTCAACCAACTTCAACTTGCCAGTGAAGAAAGGATGAGAGGTGTTGGAAATCTCGAGCTTCACTACTGGGTACTCATTACCATCGGTATAAACTACGGTATCTTTGGTGGCTGCACAACTCTTGGTAAGCACCATAGTGTCGTTAGACATGTCTTTGAATACTACCAAACGGTAATTCTCTGGATGAAGTCCTTTTTTCATATCTTTACTTATTGCCGTTTGAGCACTGTTTCTCAAACGATTGGTTAAATAATTATTTACTTTTTCAGCAGAAATGCGGATGCAAAAGTACGATTAATTTTGATATTTTCCAAACCATTGTTCAATTTTCAAAAAAAAACATTCTAACATACAATAATCAACACTATATCAACGTTAAAAGTAATTTATTTATAGAGGTACTGATATAATAATTGCCCTACTCAAAACACTTAACTTGAATCCAATATGCAACGTGTTATAATTCTTATTTTCACTATGGCTATCTCATTTGCTGCCATGGCGAAAAAGGAGACATACAAAATTTCTATACGCATCCTGAACAACCGCGATTCGATGCTGATTATGGGCAACTACTATGCACAAGGCACATACGCTCTTGACACCGCCTACCTCGACAGCAAAGGTCGGTTTGTTTTTAGTAGCACCACAGAC
>JAGHVA010000218.1 GCA_018064565.1 Candidatus Colimorpha onthohippi | reverse complement strand
ATATATATCTTTGCTCTTTACTGTTTCTATAATTGTAACTTGTAATTAGTTGGTTATGAGAAAAGTAGTGTCTTTTTTGCTGGTTTGTTTTCATTTGCTGGTGCTTGTTGCGGCTCCCGTTGATGAACCTACAGCCCGCAAGGCGGCTGTGCGATATTGGAATAATTGCCTGCATCAGCCTGTGATGGAGGTACGTCAAGAACCTGTGGAATTGACTGGCTTGTATGTTTACAATATGGGCAGAGCGCAGGGTTATGTGGTGATGAGCGCAGAAAGTAGTGTGCTGCCCGTGTTGGCATACAGTACTCATGGTTGTTATGAGGTAGGCGTGTCGCCTGCGGCAGACGGGATGTTACGGTCGTACAGCAACCAGATTGAGGCGGTTGTGAAGGGCACAGCTGGTCGTGGCGGTGGAGTAGTACCAATGGAGTGGCAGCGGCTGACAGGTGGAGCCGAACCAGTAGGCGTTACCATTGTGGGACCACTGGTGGAAAGCCATTGGGGGCGAGGAGTTTATTATAATGTGTTTTGTCCGCCAGTTAGCGCACGTGATGATGGGCATACCGATGCAGGCAGTTTGGCAGTGGCTATGGCGCAACTGATGCGGTACTGGAAGTTTCCGATACAAGGGCTTGGTACACACACCTATACCGATGCGACCTATGGTGTGCAGACATACAACTATGGGCATATAACCAACCAGTTCAACTACAACAATATGCCTGTAACGCTCAACCAACTCAACGATGAGTCGGAATATTCGGCGGTAGGCAGACTTATCTACGCTTGCGCAGCATCGGTTAATACACAGTTTGGTTTTATGTCGGATGGTGGTAGCCGTGCATCGGTTCAAACTGTTGTAGCCGATAGTGTGCTGTCTGCTCATTTTCGTTACAGCAAGGGATACAAGTATTTAGAGCGCAGGTTGTATAGCGATAGCGCTTGGTGTGCTATACTCCGTAACGACCTTAATTGCGGACGTCCCGTAATTTATACTGGCGAGGGTTCGGGCGAAGTAATCTCATTTTTGTGTGATGGTTACGACAGCGAAGGACGATTCCATTTTAACTGGGGCAATACAGGGCTGTACGATGGTTTTTACACTATATCTGCACTTGCGCCATCATTTGCAGGTCATGCCTTTAGTATCAACCACTCTGCTATTGTAGGTGTAGAACCTTCAACGATCGACTTGGTAGTGTCGCCCAACCATCTTAACATAGATGGGGCTGGTGGAAGTAATATGTTCTCGGTGCTTTCTGCTACCAATGTGGTGGCCGACTGGACTGCGATTTGTGATGCTGACTGGGTGTCGGTATCGCCTGCTACGGGTGTGAGTGGTGGTGTTCAAACCACAGTCGCCGTCAATACCACGCCCAACACCACAGGATCCACTCGTCGTGCCGTAATTGTCGTTTTGCAGGGGTCTCAGCGTGCCACCGTTGAGTTGGTGCAACCCGATGGTACACCTGCTCAAGCGGGTTGGGTAGGTAACAACGACAATCAAACCAATGCTAACACCACAGCCGCAAACGAGCAGATTATACTCCGTCCAGAGGCATTTGCAAACCTCTACACAGGGATGAAGGTAACCCAAGTGCGCTTTACGAACAATATCGCAGAAGGTACATACACCATTCGAATATATGAAAATCCAGATTTCGATGTGCCGCTGCGCCGCGATGGTCATACACCCGATGTGCAGCGTTGTCTCGGGACCGAGGTGTTTAGTATGGAGTACACACAGTTACAATATGGAGAGCAGGTAGTTACACTTACCAACGATAGTCGTAACCCCACGCCATACAACATACGTAGTGGTGTGCGCTTTTGGGTAACCATCCAGCCTCATCAGGAGTGTACGTTTCGCACACGCAACGTGCCGCATCCGCCATTTGATGGGTTCTCAGTATCTATACCGCTGGTTGATTCGCTTAGGGCTGGATACCTCTACACAAAAGATGGGCAGCTCTATGTACCCTATACCTCTGAATGGCCCGACATCCAGTCGATGCTGGTACAACAGTCGGATATAGAGTATTGCTTTGATATACAAGTAGAAGGAGCGTCGCACGATTGTACTCCCACTACGGTAATAGAACATAAGTCGGTGTGCGATTATTACGATTGGCATAGCCGTCGCCTAACTCAGAGTAGCGGCGACCACACCCCATATATTGATACCGTGGCTACCGCCATTGAAGGGTGCGATAGCATCTACTGCCTGTATCTCACAGTCAACCACGCCAGCGACACCACCTATATCGATCCGCAGGTGTGCGATAGCTACTTCTGGATAGACTCCAACTACACACAGTCCACCACTACTGTACGCACATTCAAAAACAAGTTCACCTGCGACAGCGCAGTGATGTTGCGGCTGCGGCTACTCAAAAATACTGGCGAGTGGAGCGAGCATGCTTGTGATAGCTTTTTCTGGGTAGATCAGACTTTCCGCACAGCGGGCAACTATACCAAGACTCTTACCAACCGTCATGGTTGTGATAGTGTAACTACGTTGCATCTCACTATGGGCTATGGGTCGCACTATACCGACGAGTTGGAGGGTTGCGACAGTGTGGTGTGGCATGGAAGAACCTTTATGGCAACGGGAAGGTATGAGTATGACTATATCAATGCACAGCAGTGCCGAAGCGTTGATACTCTAAAGCTCACGCTACACCATTCGGTACATCGCGACACCAGCGCTGTGGGTTACGATATGTTTTACTGGAATGGCTTTACCTATCGCAGTAATGGCGACTACAGCTATTATGGGCGTACCAGTCATCAGTGCGACAGCATTGTTACACTCCACCTACAGCTGCAACATCCGTGTCATCCCAGCCATACCTATCTCTCAGCTACTGTATGCGACAGCTTTTTGTGGCATGGTAATGTGCTGCGTAGTAGTGGTAGCGGCTATACTCATGTGATGGCAGGCAGCAATGGCTGCGACAGTACGCTACATCTCACCCTCATAGTGAACCATTCGGTACGTCAGGTTAGCGACCAAGTGGTGTGCGACAGCGTGTGGGTGGGCAACCATTGCTACCGTATGTCGGGCGTTTATACTGACACCTTGCAGGCTGCCAATAGTTGCGACAGTGTTTCTACCTTGCAACTTACTGTTATACGTTCGTCTGTAGCCGATACTGCGGCAGTTGCCGTTGATCATTTTGTGTGGCGTGGTATTACTTATCGTGAGGAGGGTAGTCATGTTTATGCCGACACAACAACCAATTATGTAGGTTGTGATAGTATCACGCGGTTGCACCTCACCATCACATCGGGTGCTACAATTCGTGACTCGGTCATATTTGATGTGGTGTGTGATAGTTTGGTATGGCGTGGTGATGTGTATAGAGAAATAGGATCTCACAGCTACTCTAAGGTAGTGGGAACCAATCAGGCAGGATATGATAGCATTGTGATGATTCACTTTACGTTGGCAATGTCGGAGTATAGCTTGCTTGACACTTTTGCATGCGACTCATTCTATTGGCTTGCCGAAAACAACACCTATCGGAGGTCTGGACAATACCAGTTCAAGACGGTAACGCGCGATGGTTGTGAGCATATAGAGCAGCTGCGTCTGGTTATCCATCAGAGCGTGACAGATACTTTTGCAGCCATACTTGAGAGAAGTTACTACATTTGGGACAACCGAGCCTATACCGAACCAGGATTTTATAGTAGGCGATATGAGACGCGCGAGGGGTGTGATAGTGTGATGACGTTGCAATTGCTGAAATCCGAAGGAATTGAGGACGCTGTAGAGCAGACTATTAAGGTGTATGGTGGCAACCAGGTGGTAGTGGTAGAGGGTGGTGCCTCTCGGCAACTGACGTTATGCGATGTGCAAGGTAGGGTGCTTATGAGACAGCAACTGACGGGCGGCAGACATGAGATAAAGGTGCGTCATGCAGGTGTTTATATGGTTTCGGTAGGCAGAACGGTAAAAAAAGTGATAGTAAGATAATAATTGCGACAAAGAATCGTTTTTTTTCATAGCACCGCTTTCTATACTCGGCATACAAGCAAGTTTGTCTGCTCTCGGTTTATTTGCTGAATATTATTAAGCAGTGCTTATGGCCTTCGGTTATCGAAAACATTATTTTTTCTAAATGGATGTATTGTAGAGTGGCGGGTGGTGTCTGGTTGGGACGATAATAGTAAACAACGAAAGTAACAGTTATAACGAAATATAACAAATAATTATTAACCTAAAAAAAGTAAGCACATGAAAAAGTTTTTCTTAGCTCTTCTTGCAGTGGTGGCTTT
>JAGHVA010000022.1 GCA_018064565.1 Candidatus Colimorpha onthohippi | reverse complement strand
ATATCAAACTGCTTGCCAAATTGAGCGGAGGATTGTGTACGGACATATTGGATACCACCATCTATCGTTATCCTGTGTGCAGGGTGTATGACACGGTGTGGCCGTCAATTTGTGATGATAGTAGCTACCTGCATCACGACTCGTTATTGATACAGCCAGGCATATATCGTATCGATTCGGATTTGTTTACCTATGTGGCTGTGCTGGAGGTGCGCCCTACGGGAGTGATGGATACCACTATGAGTGTGTGCGATAGTCTTTGGTGGGACTACGGCATGAACTATACCTCGCAATATCTTGAACACCATATCCGTACTACACAAAACTGCGACAGCACGCGTATATTGCGGCTTACGGTGCTCTATTCGTCCGACACTGTGTTTCCCGATACGGTTGTCCAAAATCAGTTACCTCGAAGGGTGGGAAATGCGGTGTTTGGCGATGTGGTAGGCGACACCTTATTGCATGTCGCCAATCATGTGGGGTGCGACAGCTCGATATATTACTCGTTGCATGTGTGGAACAATGTCTTTACTGCCTACGATACTACGGTGTGCAATCATGTACTTCCTATGCAGTGGGGTGCAGGCTATTTTACGCACGCCTGTACGCAGAGTATCACGCTTCGCGGAGCAGGTCAACACGGTGTGGATAGTACCGTTACGTTGACAATGTACGTCAACCCTGACCATTATCTGTTTTTCAACGACTCAACGTCTGATACCACGCTGCCGATATTCTTCAATGGGCGAAGATATACCACGGCGGTGCATAACGATACTTTTTACTATATCAATCAGTATGGGTGCGATAGTGTATTGCACTTTACACTTAGTATTGATTATCACGTTGTGTCGTGCGATAAGGCGTTGATGTTTCCCAATGTAGTTACCCCCAACGGTGATGGTATCAACGATCGGTTTGTGATATTAGGTTTGATAGAGAACGATTGTTATGAGCATTCGGATCTTACTATCTACAACCGCTGGGGCGGGATTGTGTTCAGCCAGAAAGATACCTATTTGCCGAGTCAGTTTTGGGATCCTGCTGCGCAGCAGGCACCAGCGGGTACCTATATATACCATTTTAGTGCGCACGGTCCTCATGGTACTGTAACGCGAAATGGTGTAATAGAGGTGGTATATTAACCCTATTTAGGCTCTTGTTATGTGTCTGGCAAACAATACTGTTGCCTCAAAAATATTGGTTACTAATCTAAATGGTGTGATTTTTGAAAAAAAATGTATTTTTGCAGCATTATTTTTAGAAGTTTTATTGGTTGCTTATGCGGTATGTGTTGAAATATAGTATATTGTTGATAGTGCTGATTTCTGTCTCTCACAATGTGTTGTGTCAGACCGATGTGATAATGCCTGCAACTGATACCGCTGTGTTTGATATCTATCCTTATGTAGATTACACGGTGTATGATGCTGGAGGTACAGCCAACTACCCTCATAGTGCTCATGGTGTGTTGATATTGACGTCAACCAGTGGTATGCCCATCCACATGGAAGGTGATTTTGATATACAGAAAACCTACGACAAGCTGTATGTGTACGATGGTCCAGATGATACTTATCCGTTGATTGGCACTTATACAGGGACAGGAACGTTGGATATCACAGGCACACGCGATACGTTGTGTCTGCTATTTACCAGCAATGGATCTACGGCAAGGCCTGGTTTTGCATTCAAGGCTTGTGCGCCCGATAGCATCGGTCCGGAAATTAGCAACCTGATGGTAACTGCCATAACGGGCGAGACTGCCAACATATCATGGACAGATCGTAACGACAGCAGCTCTCGCTGGATGCTGTATTATGGTACATCACCGTACAATCTTAACAAGAGTGTGCAGGTGGAGTCGCCACATGCAACGTTGCGAGGCTTGCAACCGCTGAAATCCTACTATTTTAGGGTGTATAACAATGCAGGCCAGCTGTTAAGTACGGGAGTCTGTGGTGCTGAGTTGGGTGCATTTACCACGGTGTGTGCGAGCAACGCAGCCACTTGTGTTAACTATACCGACCTCACTTCGTGTCATGTGAGTTGTTACTATGGAAGTTACGGTAACCCACAGGCGTATAGGGGGGTGATAGACTATGGCAGTGGCAGTATCTCATCGCGTCATACGGTGCATTATAATACCAATGAGTACGACCCTCGTACGGGTGCCTCTAACGCCACGCGACTCAAGGTGGTGCCTGATGGAGAAATAGCATCGGTGCGCTTGGGCAATTGGAATAATGGCGGTCAGGGTGAATGTGTTATATACGAGTAGTCGTGGATACCCAATACTACGA
>JAGHVA010000259.1 GCA_018064565.1 Candidatus Colimorpha onthohippi | reverse complement strand
ATTTCAAAATTGTTTTTTTTTGTAACGGTTCGAAAGTCGTTAAAATTATTTAATTTTTTGACAACAAAAATTGAATTATATGATTAATGTAGGTATTATTGGATGTGGTTTTGTTGGCGGAGCTCTCAAAGATTGGTTAGAACACAACAATCCCGAGTGTAAACTTTTTATCAGCGACCCCTATAAGGGCTATAACGACGATCTTAGTAATATTGACATCGCATTCTTGCAGATACATGTGCCTACTGAGGATGATGGTACTCAGAATTTGACATTGATGAAGGAACTTATTTGTAAGCTTCCTAATGTTCCTGTATTTGTCCGTACCACTATTCTTCCAGGGACAAGCGAATTGCTTTCAAATGAAACTGGTCATCAAGTATGTTATATGCCAGAGTTTCTCACAGAGCGTACACACATTGAAGATTTTAAGAAACAAACTATGGTGTTTACTGGTGCACACGAACTGCTTACAAAGATTTTCGTTGGTAAGAAGTTTGCCATAATGACTCCTCTTGAGGCGGAATTGACCAAGTATATGCATAATGTATTTGGAGCATACAAGGTAACATACTTCAATGCTTGTCGTGAGTATTGTGAGAAATTGGGTGGAGACTGGCGTAAGGTACATACTGGCATGTTACTTTCTGGGTATATTAACGATACTCACACATACGTTCCAGGTCCAGATGGAAGGTTTGGCTATGGTGGTAAGTGTTTCCCCAAGGACGTGAATGCATTTGCAAAAATGACGGAAGGGTCTTCACTTGGAACATTGTTGGAACATTTGCATGAATTGAATGTGCATTTTAGAGGAGAAGAGGAACGTATATAAACATAATTCTCAAAAATGATAACGGTAATAACTCCGACGTACAAGAGGTATCAATATTTAAAGAATGCAATAGAATCAGTATTGGCACAAACATATACTGATTTTGAGTATATAATTGTTGATGACAATCCTGTTGGAACCAAAGACAGAACATTGACGAAAGATGTTATAAAATCTTTCTCTGATTCAAGAATTCGCTATGTTCAAAATCAAGAGAATCTTGGAGGTGCTGGTTCTAGAAATGTTGCTATAGCAATGGCCAAAGGTGAATATATTGCATTTTTAGATGATGATGATATATATCTTCCAGATAGATTAAGAGTGCAGGTTGAAGCCATGCAAAAAAACGATTGGGAAGTCTGTGTGATGGATGGTATAACATATCATTATGAAACGGGTAAATTTGTTTCAATTAAGCATCAGCATTTGAAACAAAATATGTCAAATGATGAATTAATTCGGAATCACTTATTATACCACATTTCAGGAACTAATACTTTTATGTTCAAAACTGATTTTTTGCGTAAGATAGGTGGTTTTGATGTTATTCCATCTTGCCAAGAGTATGTATTGATGCAAAAGGCACTTGATGCAAAACCAAAATTTGGTTATTTGCCAATAATTCTAATAAAGAATTTTCAACACGATGGAGAGCAAATCTCAACTGGATCAAAGAAACTTACAGGACAAAAATTGTTGATTGCCAACAAAAAGAAATATTTCTATCTTTTGAACAATAAAGAAAAAAGACAAGTGTTATGTAGGTATCATGGAGTTCTATTCTTTGTCTATTTTAAGATGCATGTATTTTTGCATGCTATTAGTGAGTTAATATTATGCTTTTTTTATTCACCAAAAAATGCTATTGCTTGGGCTAATGAGTATGCGGGTAAAATTAAATCATAATGAATAATAAACAATTAAGTGTTACATATAAACTACTAAGAATATTTGGATTCAATTATTCTGAAGATGAATATGGGGATGTAAGTTTATGGCGAGTAATAAAGCAGTTTTTTAAAAACATCCATCTTAAGCATTTGGAGAAAATGCTTGATAGGTTTTACCTTGAGCCGTTTGCTCCAAGAAAGCTTCGTCCTATCCTTATTCGTAAAATGGGATGCCATGTCGGGAAGAATACTTTTTTTGGCGATTATGTTAGAATAGATACAAGTTATGCAGATATGATTTTTATTGGTGATTATACACATATTACTAGTGGTTGCCGTATTTTATGTCATCAAAGGGATTTGATGAGTTATTGTGTTGGTGATAATGCTGCTAAATTAGGCTACAGAATAGGTGAAGTACATATTGGGAAAGGAGTGATGGTGGGAATGGAAACGTTGATAATGCCTGGCGTAACGATAGGCGATGGTGCTATAATTGGTGCAGGTTCTATTGTTACAAAAGACATCCCAGCTTGGACTATTGCAGTAGGCAACCCAGCAAAAGTAGTTAAGGAAATTCCCAAACGAGAGATTATACATGAATAAGATATTAGTTATAGCGGCTCATCCAGACGACGAGGTGCTTGGTATGGGCGGAACGATAGCCAAGCTTGCGGCTCAAGGCTGCGAGGTGAACGTGCTGATCGTTACAGATGGAAGTTCGTCTCAGTACAGCGAATCGGCGAATCTGGCAGAAATAATCGAGGCTAAGAAGCAGGAGACTTGGGCTTGTGCTCGGACTTTGGGTGTGAAAAATGTGTATTATGGCGAACTGCCAGACATGAAGTTGGATACTGTGCCACACATCACTATCAACAAGGTGATAGAATCGGTAATAGACCAGCTGCAGCCAGATACGGTGTTTACGCATTTTTGGGGCGATGTGAATCAAGACCATGTGAATGTGTATAAGTCAACGATGGTGGCGGTACGGCCAGTGCAAGGGCAAGGGGTAAAGGAACTGTATTGTTATAGGGTGCCCTCGTCAACAGAGTGGACTCCATGCAAGGGTGATTCCATGTTTATGCCTAATTGTTTTGTGGATATTTCGGACTTTGCACAGCAGAAGTATGAGGCTTTCGGTAAGTACGCTACGGAGTTGAGGAATTACCCTCATCCGAGGTCGGTGCAGCACCTTCAAGAGCTGGATGTCGCTCATGGATTGGAGGTGGGTATGGGATCAACCGAGACTTTCGTTTTGCTAAGAAAATTGGACTAAAATGATATGTTTGACAAGGCTTTGACTCGATTTTGGGACATCCTATTTGCTGTCCTTTTCTTGATTGTGTTTTCGTGGGTGTATCTGCTTACGATTGTAATTATCAAGATAGTTAGTCCTGGCCCTGTTATCTACAAGGCAAGACGTATAGGACTGCATGGGCGGTTGTTTACCTGCTATAAGTTCCGCTCGATGAGGGTGGATAGTGGCAAGGTGAAGCTGACTACTTTGCAGAATGATGACCGAGTGTTCCCCTTTGGTAGGTTTATCCGTAAAACGAAGATTGACGAGATTCCGCAGGTGGTGAACTTATTAAAAGGAGATATGAGCATTGTGGGGCCGCGCCCTGAGGATGCCGCCAATGCTGAGTTTTATTACCAAGGCGAGTACAAGCATATCCTTGATGTAAAACCAGGGCTTACCAGTCTGGCTACCCTTTACGACTATACACACGGTGAACGGTATGAAAGCATTGAACGATACAAGACGGAGTTTGTGCCGCAAAAGCTGAAGTTGGAGATGTATTACGTTGACCACAAGTCGTTCTTGTATGACAATTGGTTAATATTGCGTACAATATGGACTATTTTGATGATGGTGTGTGGCAAAGTTCATTTTAAGGTGCCGAAAGAGTTGAGGAAGTGAACTTTTGGGAGAGGAGGATAGGGTTAAATATACGATAAAGCGTAAATGAGTGTATGTTGACCAATAATGAAGATTGTTTTGATAAATCAATCGCAGAGGCTATGATGCAGACTTGCTTGTTTGCAGACGTAGCGCAAGAAGACGACTGTTTGGGAAGAGAAAAAAAGTGGATGGCAAACTTTGAGGCACTGAAAGCCTATATCGAAGAGCACCACCATTTGCCTGCCAAAAGCTCAGGTCGGAATGCCAAATATCTGCTTAATTGGGTGAAATATCAGCGAAAACGGATGAAATCAGGATTGATGAGCGAGGCACAGCAACGTCTGCTGATGGCATTGTTGGACAGCAGGTCGAACGAGCATACGGGCGGACGTAAGAAGAAAGTGGATCGGTGATGCTGACAATGCGAGTTAGGGTGTGGTTACATTTTCTCGATGACGCAGGTGTGCTTTTTTACCCTCTTGTCGTAGTTGATGCCAACGAGAAGAAGGTTGTTTGAATATTCAAGCACCTTACCTTTGTATTCCTTGCGATGAATCTGATTGATAGCGGTATCTGCGCCTTTGTCGTATTTCAACTCAACAATCATTGCAGGCTTATCGCTGAATTTTCGTGGAATAAACACGAGGTCTGCAAATCCTTTGCCACTTGCGAACTCACGGTGGATGATATAGTCGTTCTTAGCGTAGATGTAGGCAAGGGAGAGTACGCACGAAAGCGAGTTCTCGTCATTGTATGAGAGAATACTGGTATTCTCAACGTGAGCGGCATCTATTGCTTTCGCAACTTTTTCGGTATCACAAGCGAGAGTGGATTCCATAAGAGCTTTTGACGATTGGATGGTTCTAACAATTTCTTTCCAATTGTTAGCTTTTACTGCGTTAATCCATTCGCCAGACACTTCTTCGTTTGGTATGTAGCACTTTTGTTCATTTTCATCGTAAGCTAAATAACCGAGGTGAATGAGTACTGTGAAGACATCGTCTTTTGATTGAATAACAGACATGTCGTTGATAAAGCCTGTGGCATCAACGTAACAGCGACCTCCTGCAAGCATGTGGATTATGTCATCTTTTAACCCTTCATAGTTCAAATCTATGTATGATGCAACTTTATCGTATGCTCCTGATGCTGCCCAATAACTACTGCATTTTCTTGCATTTATAGCATTTATCACGGAGTGAGGGTTGAATACCGATGGTTCTTCACCTATTTGATAGCCATCATACCATGCAGACAGCTCATCAAAGTCCATATTGTGTTTTTCGCATAGTATTTTTACCTCATTGCTTGTAAAGCCAAAACAACCTGCGGCTGTACGAGGATTTACCATGGAATACTCACGGAAATTGTTTAGGGCAGACTCTGTGTTGTATTTAATCATTGGCAGGATGCCAGTCATATATACGCCAACAAATACCTCATCTGATCCTTGTGATTTGAACAAATTACGAAGGAACATAACATACTCATCCATTTCTGTTGGTTCTGCCGTTGATAAGAAATCTTTATACTTGCGTCTTTCTGGGAATTCTCGGCATATAGCATCCCACTCGTCAATAATGAAGTAGAAACGTTCACCTGTTTGATTGTATATAGATTGAAGGCACTCCATCAAATCTGCATCATCTTTGAATCTTACGTTTGAGAATGTTTCTTTTACCTCTTCTGTAATGGTTTCGTTGATACTCCTTGTAATATGACTGCAATATTTTGCTTTTGAAGTAAATGAAGTGACGTCAAGATACAATACATTATACTTATTGAGGTGTTCTTCAAAAGAAGAGGCTTTTTCTATTGCCAGTCCTTTGAATAGTTCACGAGAATCGCAAGACTTGTCGTAATAGGCACATAGCATCTTTGCCATCATTGATTTTCCAAATCTACGACAACGGGTAGCGCAGATGAATTGATCTTCTGTGTCGATGGTAGCATTAACAATTGCTATGAAGTTGGATTTATCAACGTAGTTGCTTCTTAAAATTTTTTTGAAGGCAAGATTGCCTTTGTTGATATATGTACCCATATTGATAATCTCTATGTTGTGAGGCTGAATCAACTATAGTTTTCAGCACTTTGCGCTGCAAAGGTACGATTTTTTTTTATGGATTACTGTGCAAAACGCTCTCTTGTAACATTTTTTTTAGTTGTTGTTGCTGATGGGTAAAAAAAAGCGGGTTCCATCTCGTAAAGAGACGGAACCCGCAGTGGAGGTACTCTTGGTTATGCAGCTACGAAATTGCCTGCATTGATGGTGCCTGACATAAGCAGGCCGCTGCTGCTCTTGGTTACCACGAAGCAGTGGATGGTGTCGCCTACCCAAGTGGCGGGATAGCTCACGGTGAGCGTTTGGTCAGAACGGGTGGCAGACGAGATGTCGTAGGTGGAGGCCGTCTTGCTGATATTGTATAGCATCACCATCACAACATCGGATCCCAATACTTCGGGTGCCACGCCTGTGTTGTCGGTCCAGGTTACGGTGGCACTATGACCCGTGTCTTGTGTTACTGAAGGCGAATCGACATTGATGTGTGTGCCTTTGCTGAACGTTACCTTGGTGTAGTCGATGGTTAGCGTGGGGTAGGTGCCCGATATACATCCGTTGCCGAGGTTATCGCGCATGGCAGCATTGCCTGCTGTCTCGGTGGCGGTGTGGTTTTGGTAACCCTGATCTACAAAGGTCTGGCTTGCCGCTATCATACGTGATATCATCGAGAACCGTGCTCGCTGGTTCATCTGCGCCGCCGTTTGGGGGTTGTGGACATGCTGTGCGATGCTGCGCATCACGTTGCGCCCTTTCCAGAATGATCCTATAACAGTGCCTACTTTGCCGCTGAATCCGCCCAGGATTCCTTGTTTGAATGTACCCATGATCGTTTTTGTTTTGAGGTTGGTAATATGTTTTATTGTGTCTTACGAAGGCGCAACAGCAGCAGCGATGGTAGAGCGGCTTGTGGCGTCGCGATGGGCTTTGTGTCGGACGGCTGCCAGAGGTGAGGTTTATGACGTGCGCGCTTGCGTCTGGCTCAGGGGGGGGCAGCGCCTATGGTTTGGATGTTGTAGCCCATGGGCGGTATAGCCGTCTGCCTTGCTTGCTGCTTGTTGGCTTTCGGATTGCAAAGATATACTGCTGTGGATGTCAGATTGTTGTTTTTCAACTTATTGTGGCTCGTTGTGGTTTGTTGTGGTTTGTTGTGTAATCCAGCCAGTACTGTCGATGGATCCGTTTTCGCATAGGATGTTTTGATTTAGGATGTTGTTGATATCGCTTTTTCGAAAAAACAGTTTGCGTCCGATGTGGCTAGGTGGCAGGATGCCACGGTTGATTAGATTCAGAACTGTGTTGTACGACACATGTAGCTGGCTCATTACCTCGGCGGTGTAAATCCAGTCCCATACGGGGGCGGGGGGGGGGGGTTGAATGGTCATGGCATTATGTTTTTGAAGAATTACACTGCAAAAGTCGTTACAGATAATCAGATTGTTATCCGATAATGCCCGATAGCGGAAACGGTAGGGTATAGGTGGAGGAGTATCTTCGGGTTGCTATCGGAAATATATCGGGTGAGTGTCGGGGTTTTTTCAAAAAAAAATAGTAATTTGGCAAAACTGTGTTTTATGGATAAACTACCGTGAAGAATATCATGCCAGACGAAATATCAGCATTTAGATCGAGGTTGGTGTGTGCCGACAAGGTGCATCATCAATATGATATTCAGTCGGATGGAATACTGGCAGACGGTGTGTGGTATCCGTATGGAGTGGAGCGTATAGAGGCAGAGATGGTGCGGCAGCGGTTGGATTTAAAAGGTCAGGTTATCTATCTCCATTCAGCGTTGTCGGCCTATTCGGTAGAGCATATAGAGCTGATAGACGATTTGTTGCAGCTGATAGATCAGCGGCAGCGGTTGCTGGAGCGCATCAAAGCCGCACGCCACCGCACGGCGGAGCTTTTGCGTGATGATTCCGATACCGATTGGTCGCAGGGCGTAAAAGCTGGACAAACGCATTTTGAAGCAATTTCGGAGGGTGAGCAGGAACCATTGGTGGGATACTATCTGCGCGATGCATCGGTTACCGAGGTCGAGTTGCTCTCGCTACAAGACCAACTGGTGCGGTCGAGGCTGCTGATGCTACCGCAAAGCGGCAATAAGGTGCCGTTGCTGGTGGCTTTTGGATTTGGTAAATATGCTATGCGAGCTATAGAGCCGTTGCGCTGGTTGGGCAAGATAAACCAGTTGCACTGTCTGATCAACCTGCTGGTTGATGCTCGTGTAATAGGATGTGCTGCTGACAATAAATGGAAAGTGGCAGCGCAGTTGTTTCTGCTGGAAGGCAAAAATAAGCAGCTTACAGCCAAAAAGCTGTCGGACGCTGGCGATATAAACAGCGATGATGAGCGGCATGTGAAGAGGTGTGTACCTGAACGGTGGTTGAAAAAAAGTTGATAATAATTTGAATTATATATATCTTTGCTC
>JAGHVA010000087.1 GCA_018064565.1 Candidatus Colimorpha onthohippi | reverse complement strand
ACACTGTCGATACGACTGAACAAACTATCGTCCATCTTCTTGGTGATGGCACGGTGTGCCATTTTATAAGCAAACGTATCATAAATCGAAGTCAAACTATCACGAGTACTGACATAGCGAGCGTCGGCCAATGCGGTGTGCTGCTGAATGGCATTGGAGGTACTATCTACACGTGTATTAAAATAACGAGCCGTGTCGTTCAAAGTAGTAGCTATATCATGGATGCTGTCAAAGAAATAACCAGCAGTATCCCACAATGTCTTATTTACCTTGCGGAGACTATCCATAATGAACTTAACCGTATCGTTAACGGTCTCTTTCAAAGCATTCATGTCGCTATTTAACGTCTCAACCGACACCTGAAGATTTGGAATATCTTCACTATGAGTATTAACTGCAACCTCCAACGCATTCAAACGCGACCTATGAGCATTTGCTGTATCATTCAAGGCAGCGGCCACATTATCGATGCTGTCGTTCAAGTGTTTGGCGGTATCGTTCAACGTACCTGCTACATTACGAATGCTGTCATAAATGTAACCTAAAGTATCCTTAATCTCATTCTTCGTGTAGTAATTGTCGAAATTACTCTGAATCGTTGACACCGCACTACTCAGATTTTGAGCTACATTGTCAATGCTGTCGTTCAAGTATTTGGCGGTATCGTTCAACGTACCTGCCACGGCGCGGATGCTGTCTAAAACGTAGCCTACAGTATCCTTAATCTCATTCTTCGTGTAGTAATTGTCGAAATTACTCTGAATCGTCGATACAGCGTTGCTCAAATCTTGAGCCACTTGATCAATACTGTCGTTCAAATATCTGGCAGTATCGTTCACCGTACCTGCCACGGCGCGGATGCTGTCTAAAACGTAGCCTACAGTATCCTTAATCTCATTCTTCGTGTAGTAATTGTCGAAATTACTCTGAATCGTTGAGACCGCACTACTCAAATTTTGAGCCACTTGATCAATACTGTCGTTCAAGTATTTGGCGGTATCGTTCACCGTACCTGCCACATTGCGGATGCTGTCTAAAACATAGCCTACAGTATCCTTAATCTCATTCTTCGTGTAGTAATTGTCGAAATTACTTTGAATCGTCGATACAGCGTTGCTCAAATTTTGAGCTACATTGTCGATGCTGTCGTTCAAATATTTGGCGGTATCGTTCAACGTGCCTGCTACATTGCGGATGCTGTCTAAAACGTAGCCTACAGTATCCTTAATCTCATTCTTCGTATAGTAATTGTTGAAATTACTATTAATGGACGACACTGCACTTCTCAAATTTTGAGCCACTTGATCGATGCTGTCGTTCAAGTATTTGGCAGTATCATTCAACGTACCTGCCACGGCGCGGATACTGTCTAAAACGTAGCCTACAGTATCATTAACCTTATTCTTCGTGTAGTAATTGTCGAAATTACTATTAATGGATGACACTGCGCTGCCCAAATTTTGAGCCACTTGATCGATGCTGTCGTTCAAATATTTGGCGGTATCGTTCAACGTGCCTGCTACATTACGAATGCTGTCTAAAACGTAGCTTATAGTATCATTAACCTTATTCTTCGTGTAGTAATTGTTGAAATTACTATTAATAGATGACACTGCGCTGCCCAAATTTTGAGCCACTTGATCAATGCTGTCGTTCAGGAAAGCACTGTCTCCAGCCATCTTTGCCATCAGTCTATTATAGTTAAACGTGTCCCAATAATAGGCGATACTATCTAACGTATCATAATTGGCTTTCATGACAACAATCACGCTGTCAATACGGGCAAACAAACTATCATCAACTTTTTTCGCATATTCGCGATTCGCCATGTGATTGACGATAGTGTCATACAAAAAGACGATGCTATCTCTATGACCAACATAGCGATTAGTTACTACAGCAGCTAAACTATCCACACGACCATTGACCGAAGAAAAATCGACATTATGTCCATTCAACAAAGAATCTACTCGGAAGAAGAGACTATCGTCCATCTTTTTGTTGATTACGATACTTGAATCCATGAAACTGATGAATCTTGCATTGAGCAAAGAATCGTAACCATAAGTCCAAGCCAAAAGAGAATCGATACGATCGTTGGCTAACGAGTCGGCCGTGCGGGTATTGTTACGCAACGACAACAAATCCTGACGCAACGTCTCTGAATTAGCTTGAGCACGATCACGAATTGCAAGAATATGCGCATCCAACGAAATTGTATCAGTAAATCCCACCAAATGACCTGCTTTTTCTGCATAGAGTGCATACGGTACACTTAGCATTTTTTGAGTAGCAACAAAATCCGAAAAATCGTTATCGTTATTCAAATCAACCTCGCTCTTCAAATAAAATGGACCCTCGCCCCATTTGATAGCATTAAAACTACCACAATTGCCCTGCATACCTTTACCTATCTCCACATTGAAGAGTCCATTGATATTTGTTTGTACCAAATGGATCTCACAATACACTGGACTGCCTGTCTCACTACCTTGAAGAACAGATAACTTAACTTTTACAGACTGATTGACCGCAATACGATTGTTCGCATTACGAACCACCGCTTGGTAACTGATACCTTGCGGAACCTGAGCCCACAAAGCCATCGTAGCAAAAAATGTTACCAAAAATGGCAAAACAAGTAATAGACGTTTCATTGTAAATTATTTAATTATTATTATTTACTTTCATTTTTTTCAAAACCATCAAAGTCCTTTAGACCCAATGCCTATGTGATATGTTATGCGAAAACCAGCAGTATAAAACCGGTAACTATCCACTAATCCTGCTTTGATTGGAGGATTAGATGTACTGACACCACCCTCCACATCAACAACCTGAAAATTAGAATCATCAACTCTACATTCGTTGAGTGCATACTTCAGATACAATCCCAACGATAGCGCGTTGCATTTATCAAACTCAAAACGCCAACCACCATCTATCATCAGCACACAATAAAAAGGAGTTTTCACATCTCCATACTCGTACTTTCCAGTACTACGATCAACCATGTTAACATCAACCGGTATATCAAACGTACTTCCGCCCGTTTTAACAATTCTTGTGGCTCTAAACTCCGATTCCCCATAAGTGTAGGTACCATATGTATAGATTGGGGTAGCAAACGCCACTCCGAAATTTCCATACAGATGTTTTGCCTTTAGCGATAATTGCACAGGTATTTCAAGCATGGTTACAGCCTGCTGCTCTTTTACTTTATCAGTAACAACTTCATAGTACATATCTACCAACATCGAAGTACCACTGTTGTATATGTAATCCGTTCCATAAGCCGAACTGCTAACATTATCCAACTGCTCGTGATGCGACATATAGTCGAAGTTAAGACCGCTTGTCAAACCGATATGCTCATTAAACCAATATGTATAACCCACACCAAAACCAAAATTTACGCCAGCAGGATTACTCCAATCATAGCGTCCATGAAACGGAACCGATCCTATACCTGCTTGTGAAAAATATGGCGCAATCTCATGCTTGCGCAGATAACTTCCATCTCGCTTTGCATATACAGAAATAGTCAAGACAAGCATTGCCGCTACAAAAACTACAGACTTTTTCATCGTTGTTATGTATCTTCTAATTCAATACTATCGGACAACCAACTTACGAGCAGCATGGCGACCATCGGACAACAAGACATGCACCGAATACACACCCGCAGAAAAATTGGCTTGTACCATATTTTCTATCTCAGCTTTCTGTTCTATCATTTGACGACCTTGAACATCATACACCAATAGTTTCGCTCCATTTAAATCTGTTTGCTCTGCACTAATAGCAACACGCAACATCTGCCCTGCAAGCACAGGATTAGGGGATAATGTCAACGATATCTCTAACTGATCCACATTGTCAATCCCCTCTTGACCCACACAAATGGTATTCGAACGCAACCAATGTTGCATCGACGCATCGGTAGGAACTTCCAGATAGAAACAACCTTTTAACTCATTACCCGAACGATCCTGATAATAATCCTGAGAGGCTCCATCAATTAACTCATCGTTGCGATACCAACGATATGCCAAAAAACGAACATTTGAAAATCCTTCGGGATTGTGGTTTACAACCAAAACTTTCTCCTGATAAACATATATTTCGGGGATAGGATACTCATTGCTGATTGATAAATGCAACGTGATATTGCTATCGCACCCATGCATAGTGCGATCTGTATATTCATAATCACCTAACGCCTCATACTGCTGACCATACCACTCGTAGGATAACGATGATTGTACATAAATATCAGTATCTTGATGAGGATGCACAACCAAGTGCAAATACACGATAGAATCACAACCCAAGTTTGTGTAATAGTGTATTAGATGGTCAAATTCACCTACCTCATTAGTCGTAATAGACGGAGTTGATTCCGCATTTAAGCCCAACAGCGCATATTGGCAAGTGTGTATTGTATCGCTTGTAAACGTAGGCACACAAAATATCTGCTGAACACCTTCCGTCAACGACGACCCATCATTATTTTCGGTATAAGCAAATGCCGTCTGCCCAACCGTATAACTATATGAGCCCATTGCGTTAACCACTGTAGCCCCAATCGTAGAAAACGAACTGAGACGAGCATCTCCCTGACCCCATGAGGCCTCAAAAGGGAGCAGCGTTAAAGCCAAAATTGACAAACTTATAATAAGTTTTTCCATGAGATAATATTATAATACGATCAATAAATTCACAAACAACGATAAATCCAACCTATAAAAAAGTCAGAAAATACCCAATCACATTCTGTCTGTCAATATATTACAAAT